>DATAVY010000191.1:0-16850 GCA_036267495.1 Edaphobacter sp. | reverse complement strand
GGGTTATTTGATGATACGGACGAATGGGCCACGTCTGGCCACGAACACGATCGACTTCCTATATCCGCAACTGTTCATCGTCACCAGCGCCACCTTCACCTCCGCGCGACGTCGGCTCCAAGCTATCCTGAAGAACGTGGGAGGGAGATTGCCAGCATGGCAAAACTTGTCTACGCATTGAACCAGTCCCTGGATGGCTACGTTGACCACATGAAGCTTGGGCCCCCTGTGCCCGCGGCCTTCCGTCACTTCATCGAGCTGATGCGTGGCCTGACTGGCGTCATCTACGGTCGCCACATGTACGAGACCATGCGTTATTGGGACGAAGACCTTCCTGATTGGGACGCGGAGGACCGCGACTTCGCGGTGGCGTGGCGGAGCCAGCCCAAGTGGGTCGTGTCGCGTTCGCTCAAGTCAGTTGGCCCCAACGCCACGCTTGTCGCGGATGACTTCGAGACGGTGATACGCAGGCTGAAGGCTGGGCTGGATGGAGAGATTCTCGTTGGCGGACCAGTCCTGGCTCAAAGCCTGGCCGAGGCCGGTCTTATCGATGAGTATCGACTCTACCTCCGCCCCGTCGTGCTTGGTGGTGGCAAGCCATTCTTCGCCGGCCCCGTGCCGCCGCTCCATCTGGTGGCCAGCGATTTAATCGCCGATGACGTGATTCGGTTGACGTACGCTCCTGCTTGATTCGCGCGACTCGCCCGGCGTGCTGCGCCCGGAAATTCAAACTGAGACACTACCGTCTGGTTCAATCCGTAGAGTCTTCTTCATGAACGGATCAGGCGCGCAGACACAAACGGGATTCCCATTTTGGGAATCCCGTAAAAATAAATCCTGACAAAGTGAAGTTTTAAGAGCCGGAAAAGTGGCCGTCAACACACCACGTTTCACCAGCAATCCACCACACATCATACGTTACACAACTTTTACCCAGCACACGAGAAGTTTTGACCTCCGCCTGACAACCTGCGTCCAGCCGTGTGTTAACTTTCCTCTTGAAGCACAAGCGGTGTCGTAAGTTCGATTCGTGCACCGCGAAAATTCCCTTCCCCAAAACCGGAGAAATCATGACGAAGAAACTGAAAGCCAATCTTTCGCTGTTCGCAGTGTGCCTGTCGCTCGTGTGTGCGGGCCCAGCCATAGCGTCTCAAAACGGAGGCGGTAAAAACGCTGGCGGCGGAGGCAATGCCGGCGGCGGTGGTGGCGGCGCTGTGCCACCCGCCCCGATACCATCTGCACCGATACCCCAGATCGCCGGCAACTACTCCGGAACAGTTGTCTCAGGCGCGCCGGTAATCCCCATCCTCTCCACCATGTCCCTCACCGAGGACGCGGCAGGCAATCTCTCCGGCACCGTCTGCTCCCAGGAGTGCACGCCCCTCATCTCAGGCAAAGCCACCGCCAGCCCCTTCTTCCCCTTCGGCGTCTTTCAGTTCAAGGCAGGCGACAACCAGTTCAGCGGCATCGTCGAAGGCCCCGTCACCTGCACCGACGGAACCTCCGCACTCTGGGTCGCCGGAAGCTTCCAGAATCGCGGCGAAACCTCCACCTTCAGCTTCACCTCCTGCAAACAATAGCCACCCCGAGAACGCGGCGCGCCCTCCCACTCCAACCCACACACGAAGCGGGATTCCCAAAATGGGAATCCCGCAAAATAAATCCCGTCAAAGTGGCATGTTTCCGATCCCGAAAACTGACCATCAACCCACCACGTTTCACCAGCAATCCACCACAAATTCACCACAAAAAAACCACGTTCTGCACACCATTTTTGCCAAAAACCCCAGCAAAAACGCCACTCCACCAGCCCGGAAAAAAACTACTGCAAAACTACTGCAAAAGCGTCCCCTCTTCCGGTAAAGCCTTCGCTTCCTCCGGCGGAATCACGACAGCAGCCGCAACTTTGTCTTGCGAATCAAGATCCAGCAGCTTGACCCCCTGCGTACTGCGCCCCGCCGCCCGGATCGACTTCGTATCGATGCGAATGATCTTCCCGAACTGACTGATCACCATCAACTCGCTGGTCTCATCCACCAGATTGATACTAGACACTTTACCGATCTTAGGCGTCGCCTTCATGTTGATTACGCCCTTCCCGCCGCGCGACTGCAACCGATACTGATCCACATCCGTCCGCTTTCCATACCCATTTTCAGAAACCGACAGGATCAGGCAAGGCGTAAGTCCAAGCTGCTTATCGAGTTTCTCCAGTTTCGCCGCCGTCTCCTCAGAGATCGCCGGAGCACTCAACTCGCTCGGATCGCCCGACAACTCAAGCGGCGTACCTGCCGTAGAATCAGCAACTTCATCAATCGCCGCCTCCACCTGGTTGGTAAGCCCCTTCTGCGCCGCACGCTCCAGCCGCGCCTTGTTCCGTGCCTCATTTGAAGGAGTTACAGCCGCTCCAATCAAATAATCGCCCTTGCGCAGCGAGATCCCACGGTTGCCCGTGGCAGGTCGCCCCATGGGCCGTAAGTCATGCTCATTGAAGCGGATAGCCTGGCCGTCATGGGTAGCGAGAAAGATCACCTGCTGCCCATCCGTGATCCGCGCGACGATCAACTCGTCATCCTTCTCAATATTGATAGCGATAATCCCGCGCGCCATCACATTCGAAAAGTCCTTGAGCGCAGTCTTCTTCACCGTGCCATTGCGAGTCGCAAATAACACATACTTCGACTCTTCCGACAGATCGCGCACAGGAAGAATCGTGACAACCTTCTCCCCCGGCTGAAGCGCAACCAGCGAGGCCATGGCCTTACCCTTACCCGCCGCGCCCACGTCTGGAACCTCATAGACCTTGAGCCAGTAGACACGCCCAGTATTCGTAAAACAAAGGAGATAGGCGTGAGTCGAGTCAATGATGAGCTGCGCGACAAAGTCCTCTTCGCGGGTCTTCATCCCCAGCCGCCCGGTGCCTCCGCGCCGCTGCTGGCGGTAGGTGGAGATGGGGGTGCGCTTGAGATAACCGGTGTTCGACACGGTCACCGCAACCTGCTCATCCGCAATGAGATCTTCGAGCTGAAGCTCAGTAGTCTCATCGACAATCTGGGTACGGCGGGCGTCGCCGTATTTGTCGCGAATCTCAGTGAGCTCCTTCACGATGAGTTTGCGGAGCTTTGCCGGCGACGCGAGGATCGACTCGAACTCGGTAATGTTGTCGCGCACTTCGGCGAGTTCCTTAAGTAGCTCATCAATCGAGAGTTGCGTGAGGCGATAGAGCTGCAGTTCGAGGATGGCGTCGATCTGCTTGTAAGAGAGGATGAGCGTGCCGGTCGCGCTGAAGGTCATATCGACGCCGTACTTCTTTGGGTCGAGCGTAACCCCCTTCAACTCAGTGCCACGGAGATTAATCTTCTTGCCGGAGAAGTACTGGAAGAGGTTCTCGCGTGCTTCGGCGCGGCTGCCGGACTGGCGGATCGTTTTGATGACATTATCAAGGTGATCAAGCGCGATCTGGTAACCGAGCAGAATGTGTTCGCGATCGCGGGCTTTCGAGAGCAGGAACGCGGTGCGGCGGCGTACGACTTCCACGCGATGATCAAGGAAGGCGCGGATGGCTGCGTCGAGCGGGAGCTCCTTAGGCTGACCGTTATGGACGGCCAGGAAAATCATGGAAAAGGAGTCCTGCATCTGGGTGTGCTTGTGGAGCTGATTAAGGACAATCTGATGCTCGGCCCCGCGCTTGAGGCCGATGACGATGCGCATGCCGTCGCGGTCAGACTCGTCGCGGAATTCGTCGCGGGCGATGTCGGTGATGACGCCTTCGTTGACCAGCTCGGCGATGCGCTCGATGAGTTTGGACTTGTTGACCTGGTAGGGGATCTCGGTGACGATGATGGCCTGACGCCCGCCGGAGATGTTTTCGATGCTGCACTTGGCGCGCATGATAAAGCGGCCGCGGCCGGTGCGGTAGGAGTTGGCGATGGTGCTCTTGCCGAAGATGAAGCCGCCGGTGGGGAAGTCCGGACCTTTGACGTGCTCGAGGACGATGTCGAGGTCGGAGCGGGTCTCGGCCTTGTCTTTGGAGATGATAGCGATGCAGGCGTTAACGACTTCGGTGAGATTGTGCGGCGGGATGTTGGTGGCCATGCCGACGGCGATGCCGCCGCTGCCGTTGATGATGAGGTTCGGGATGCGCGCGGGAAGAACGGTGGGCTCGAGCGTGGACTCGTCGTAGTTGGGGGTGAAGTCGACGGTGTCGGAATCGATGTCGGCCAACATCTCGCCGGCGATGCGGGTGAGGCGCGACTCAGTGTAACGCATAGCTGCGGGCGGGTCGCCGTCGACGGAACCGAAGTTGCCCTGGCCATCGACCAAGGTGTAGCGCATGGAGAAGGGTTGTGCGAGGCGGACCATGGTGTCGTAGATGGCGGAGTCGCCGTGGGGATGGAAGTTGCCCATGACGTGACCGACTACCTTCGAGGCCTTGGTGTATTTTTTGTTGAACTGGAGGCCCATCTCCTGCATGCCGTAGAGGATGCGGCGGTGGACGGGCTTGAGACCATCACGGACATCGGGCAGGGCGCGGCCGATGATGACCGACATGGAGTAGTCGAGATACGACCGGCGCATCTCCTCTTCAATATTGATGGAGAGCATGAACGCGGCGCCACGGCCGTGGGAGTTGCCGCCGTCGGGCGGCGTGCCGGCCGGCGGTGGGGCGTTGGAGGCGGCATCCTGAGGATTGGGGGGCGTGAGGGGAAGTTCGGGATTCTGATCGTCTGCCATGAGTTTATACCTCTATTATAGAGGTATTGGCGGGGCTCTGGAGTCAGACGCGAGGGATTTCGGAAGGTGGAATTCGCGTGGAAAACAGAAGACTTAGAGATGAAGCCCCCCGAGAGTTTGCGATGGAGGTTTGCGGCAAAGAAAAGAGGGACAGGCGCTCGGCCTGTCCCTCGAAATTTCCAGAGATTTTCCTCTAGAAAAAGAACTTTCCTGACAGCTGCATGGTCCGGGCATTGTTCAGGAATACCTTTCCGGGTTGATTGAAGAACGCGTTATCAACCGCCTGGAAGTTGACATAGGTTGAAGTGTTGGAGGTGGAATTGACATTGTTGACCGTGCCCGGAGTGTACTGGGCGTGGTTCAGAACGTTGTAGGCCTGAGCGCCGAACTCGAACGAATAGTGCTCGTGGAAGGTGAGGCGCTTGTAGGCTGAGAGGTCGAAGTTATTGATCGGACGGGTAGGCAGGGTGTTGCGACCGGCGTTGGGAAAGGTGCCTGCTTGCGCCTGGATGTAATAAGCATTCGGGTTATTCGCAATGTAGCCAACTGTATTGCCCGCGCATTGCGTCGCAGTAGGGTTGCTAGCAGTGTGGCAGAGGTTCGCCAGATTGGAAGCAAATTGCGGGGTCACTGCGCTTGCGGTGCCCTTGACACCGTTGGGATTGATGAACGGGCGATCGATGATGGCGGCGTCGCCGTTAAGGTTGGAGTTGGCGTTCGAGAGCGCGGTGGCGTATTCGGGCGACTCGTACGTGTAAATTGGCGCGATGGTCCAGTTACCCACGATGTTCTTCATCAGGAACGAGTTGGAGTGCTTGTAGAGTTGCAGATCGTAGACCGCCTCGAGAGAAATGCGATGGGTACGATCGAGCGCCGAGCGGCTGTAGTCGGCAGCTACATTCTGTGAGTTCTGCGGACGGCGGGGAGTTAGGGTGGTGGAGAAGACCTCGGCCGTCGCATCGTCCATAGTCTTGCTCCAGGTGTAGGAGAGGTTCGCCTGCAGTCCGTCGATGAACCGGCGGGTTACGTTGGCAACCAGCGCGTTGTAGTTGGACTGGGAATAAGGCTGGTAGGACGTAATTTTGCTGCTGAACCCTGCAGCCGCGTACGCGGGCAGGAAGTTTGAGAGTGCCTGGAGCTTAGCCAGCGTGTTGACTCCTGGAGGAGCGATGATGGTCGGAGAGCCGGATGACAAGGTGGGAAGCTGGTTGGCAGCGGTGACCCGGGGCTGAACATTGAGCTGAACCTGGGTCGGCAGGTGGATACCGCGAGTGCCTACATAGCCGACCTCAGCGGTGTAATTTTTGGCGAAGGTGCGCTGGACGGTAAGGGTATAGGTCTCGGCGTAAGGAACGACCTGATTGGGGATGAAGGCCGCCGTCGCCGCGCGCTGGGCGGGTATATCGGGCGAGCAGGGAAGGTTCGTGCCGGGACCGGTGCCCGTAATGCAGAATTCGGTTACGCCCGATCCTGTTCCGGGCGGAAGACCACCATGCGCAAGGAAGTTCGGGTCGCCTGGCTGAGGATTACCGGGATTGCCTACATCGTTCGTTTGCGATAGCTGGGGCGGGAAGGAGAGGGTGCCAAGGTTGTCGAATAGGACATCATAGGCCAGCCCGAAACCGGCGCGAACCGACGTTTTGTCATCGGGAGCCCAGTTGATGCCGAGACGAGGAGCAAAGCTCTTGTAAGCAGGCTGGGGCTTGGTGAAAGTGATGAGACCGGGAACCGATGCGGCCGAGTTCAACGCCTGGGCGCGCTCGCCGACCGGAACCGAGGTGAACTCGTAGCGCAGACCGGCGTTAAGGGTGACTTGGGGGGTCATGCGCCAGGTGTCGTTGACGTAACCGTAGAGCGCGGTCTGGTCGCCATAGTAGGTCTGATTGCCGGTGGAGCGCTCGCCAAAGCTGGTGGGCGCGCGATCCTGGAGAAACTCGGATAGGTTATTCCACTCATAGTCGCCGCGGGCGCGCTGGGTGAATCCCTGGGGCGAGATGTACTTGCGGCCGTCAAAACCGATGGTGATGGTGTGCTTGCCCTTGACGTAGTTGATATTGTCGGTGACCTGATAGAGGTTCTGGATGGTGAACTGGGGCGCATTGGGGTCGGGTCCAACGTTGAGGAATCCCTGGTCTCCGAACACGAGGTTGGGAAACTGGTCGAGGCCTGGATAGCTGAAGTTGCCGGCGGTTTCGGTATTCGAGTACCGGTTGAAGCCGATGCGGAACTCGTTGGTGAGGTTCGGGGTGAAGGTGTGGTATTCGCTGAGAGCGATGAGGTGGAAGCGGAACGGCTGCTGCGTATTGAAGATAGGGAACGGCACGGTGTTCACGGCGTTGTCGGTGTCGTCCAGACGGTTGTAAACGTAGCGACCGCGAACGCTGTCCTTGCCTGAGATCGTGTAGTCCAGGCTTGTGGTCAGCACGTCGAAGTTCGAAGGCGTGCTTGCGGTGCTCTGATAGTTGCCCAAGGGGATGTTGGTCGAGGCTGCCGAATTCGCGGAGTTGACGGTCAGGAACTGCGGGCCAGTTGTTGAATTGCCGCAGGACTGGTCTGCTGAAGCATCGATAGGTCCGCCGCCGGGGCCGGTGATGGTGGCGGCAGGGACATACTTCACATACTGGGCGAGGTTATTGGCGTTGAGGCCGTAGGAGGTTCCGATAGCCTGAAGAGTATTGAGTCCAGCGGTGGTCGGGACGCAGGAGAAGATCGCGGGATTCTGTCCGATCGTGTTGCGCTCAAAATTGGCGAAGAAGAACAGCCTGTCGCGAAGGATGGGTCCGCCGATCTGCGCGCCATAACGATTGTTGTCGAAGCGAGGATTGATGGCAGGCTTGCCGCCCTGGGTGCCGCTTTCGGCGTTCAGGTTGCGGTTCTGGAAGTATTCGTAGACGCGGCCATGGAATTGGTTAGTTCCCGAGATGACGTTGGTATTGAACTGACCGCCCGAAGAGTGGCCGAACTCCGGAGAGAACTGGTTGGTGATGAGAGTAAAGCCCTGGACGGAATCGTTGGGTAGATAGACGAGCGGACCAGTGACGGCCTTGTTATTGTTGTCGATGCCTTCGATGGTGAAGTTATTGTTGCGGGGGCGCTGACCGCCGATGGAGGGTCCGATGCCAATGCCGATACCGCCGCTGGAGGCGACGCCGGGGCTCAGGAGCGAGGCGTTTAAAACGCCAAAGCCGGTCGATCCGCCGGACGAGGTCGATGGAAGATCCGTGAGTTCCGTATTGCTGAAGGTCTGGGTCAAGTTAGTTGTGGTTGTATCGAGCGCCACACCAGCCTGCGCGGAGACTTCAACGGTGGTATTCGCGCCGACCGAAAGGGTCACGTTGGTGGTTGAGGTCTTGTTAAGCTCGACTGTAATGCCGTGCAGCGTGTACGGCTCAAATCCCGCAGAGCTGACGGCGAGGTCGTACTGGCCCGGCAGAAGATTGCTGGCGCGGAATTCTCCAGCGGACCCGGACTTCATCGAAGCAGCAACGCCGGTCGCCTCATTGGTGATGGTAACGTTCGCATTCGGGATGATCGCTCCTGAGGGATCTTTTACCGTGCCAACGATATCGCCACTTGTGGTCTGGGCAAAGGTGACGGTTACGGATAGAGCCATCGCAATGGCGGCGAGAAAAAGGGATATACGTCGCATATTGTCTCCAGGCTGAACTGATCTAGAGTCGCCGAGTTGTCAGGCTTTCGGGGAGGATCTCTGATTTTCGCGAATCAGTTCGCTGAAGGATGAGTAGGCAATCTGATTGCCACATGTCTCCAAATTGTCACGGACGATATGATGTCCATCATATTCAACAGTCTGAGCGGCAAAGAAACCATGATCAGTGCACTAAGAATCGTCTCCTTTCTATGATTTTCTGTAAGAAAACTACACTTTAGTTGTAGGATCGGGCGATTCCAGAGGTCGATGCTCAGCCATGACCAAGAAATAGGACCAAACTTATCGTATTTAGTCTTGATATCCGACCATAACTGTCGTATATTTCGATCTGCAGGCTTGGTCGCCGGAACTCGGAGGCGATTCGATGAGGATTGGCACAGTACTCCACGAACATAAGGAGTTTAATAGCAGAGGGTTTCACGGTGCTCTTCCCGGTTAGATAACTTCACGCAACTCAGTCACATATAGGCAGGAGCTCAAAATCAGGATGACTTCGGTCATCAATAGATTTTGGGGTTTAGCGGTCAAGGACGAAGCACGGCCCCTTGGGATGCAGCGTTTCTGATGGAAGGCAAGAGAGGAAGAGGTTAAGAGCCTCCCCTGATCCTTCTGTGAAACGCGGAAGTACTTTGAGGAAATGTATGAAGCAGATGACGCGAAGGATGAAAGTGGACAAGAAGAAGAGCACAGGCGCGGCCACATTTGGCGCAACACGCGGGTGGATTGCAGCTGGAACTTTAGCTGCATACGCGGTGATGGCAGGAACAAAGCCGGCACTGGCGGCGAAGGAAAAAACAAAACCCGCCGGAGGGAGCTCGCCGGAGGCCACGCTGCCGCTGAAGAACTTCGACATTGCTGCGGGTCCGTTAGATGGAGCAGTAGGGGAGTATGAGAAAGCTACCGGCATGAAGGTGAAGATTGTATTACCGGCTGGTGCTCTGGCCGGTTTCAATTCGCAGGCCGTAGTAGGACTTTATCGCGAGGACGAGGCGTTGCGTCTGCTGCTGGAAGGGACCGGGCTGAACTATCGGGTGGAGGATGCCACAACGATGGTGGTGGGAGTGCAGCGGAAGGACGCCATATCTGTAACTTCTTCAGCTACAGATAGTGTTTCGCTGACGAAGTTTACCGAGCCGCTGCTGACAACGGCGCAGAGCGTTGCGGTAGTGCCGCAGTTTGTGGTGAAGGATGAAGGAGTGACGACGCTGCGGGACACGCTGCGGAACGTTCCGGGGATCAGTCTGGCCGCCGGCGAAGCGGGAGCCCAGGGAGACAATCTGACGATCCGCGGATTCACGGCGCGGAACGATATTTTTCTGGACGGGATTCGCGACTTTGGGAGTTACTTCCGTGACTCGTTCAATTATGAGCAGGTGGAGGCGCTGGAGGGGCCGGCGGGGATTCAGTTTGGGCGTGGGTCGACGGGCGGGGTAGTGAACCAGGAGAGCAAGGTCCCTACGGTGCAGCCATTCGCCCATATGGAGACGCAGTTTGGCACGGATGCGACGCGGCGCATCACCGCAGATGTCAACAGCAAGGAGTTGGATGTGCTGGGCGGGACGGCGACGCGGCTGAACGCCATGGAACAGGAGAGTGGCGTTGCAGGCCGGGATCTCGCTGAGGTGCGGCGGTGGGGAGTCGCGCCGTCCGTGTCGATTGGGCTGAATACGAAGACGTGGGCGACGCTGAATTACGTTCATTTGCAGGAGAACGATACGCCGGACTACGGATTGCCGTGGCTGAACAATGCGGTGGTGCACGGGTCGATCCGGCATAGCTACTACGGGTTTCCCAATGAAAACTACCTGAAGACGAATGACGATATTCTGACGCTAAAGTCGGAGCATGAATTTTCGCCGAACTTAAATCTGCATATGATTGCGCGTGCGGCGAACTATCCGCGACAGGCCCAGATTACGGAGCCGCAGATCTGCTCGAATGCTCCGTTAAGCGTGCCGGTTGGCGGGGTAGTGGCGAAGCTGCCGACGTCGGCGGTGAACCCTGCATTGCCATGCCCGTATACGGGTTCGAGCGATCCGGCCACGATTTTGATCAATCGCAACCAGCTTCAGACCAAGAGCGGTGAGAGTGATTTGTGGAACCAGACGGAGATGACGGCACGGTTTAAGATCCTGGGAGTACGGAATGCGCTGGTAGCTGGAATGGAGGGGGGGCAGGAGATTTCGAACCCCATTCGGTCGAGCTATACGATCAACGGTGTTAATACAGTGCCTTCGACTTCGCTGCTGAATCCGAACACGCAGCAGCCGTTTTCGGGGACGGGATATATCACTTCGATCGTGCATACGAAGGCGGAAAGTGTTGGGGCGTACTTCGTCGACACGATGAAGCTGGGGAATTTGTTTGAAGTAAGTGGCGGCGCGCGATGGGACCGCTTCGATACCGGATACAACCTGTGGCAGCCCACTCCGCCTGCGGGTGGAACGGTGACTCCGCCGGTGGCTCCAATCAGCCGCGTGGATGAGCAGCCGAGTTATCGCGCGGCGTTTGTGTACAAGCCATCGAGCCATGGGAGCGTGTACTTCGACTATGGGACGAGCTTCAATCCTGCAGCAGAGTCGCTGAGCTTGAGCATTGGTTTGGCGAACAGCTCGGCTGCGCCGGAAGAGAACGAAACGTATGAAGCGGGAGTGAAGTGGAGCTTCCTGAGTGAGCGGCTGCTGACCGAGGGTGCGTGGTTCCGGACAGAGAAAGATAATGCACGAGAGACGGACCCGTCTAACTCGAACAATATTGTTGCGGCAGGCAATCAGCTGGTAAAGGGCGTGCAGTTCAGCGTGGTAGGCAGGCTGTCGCAGGGGATGGACATCGTCGCTGGCTATGCGTATCTCGACAGCGACGTGATCTTCTCGAAGTTTTTTCCGATCTCGGTTGGCTATCCGCTGGCGAATGTCCCGAAGCAAACGTTCAATCTATTTGTCACGCATCGCTTGCCGTGGCGAGTGAAAGGCGGGTTAGGCGGCAACTATGTGGCGAGCAGAACGGCAAGTTCCACGGTGCCGTTTGTACCTACGGGATACGCTGCAAACCCGAACGGGGCGGGATTCGTGGTGACGAGCGTGGCGACGAAGGAGGTTCCGGGTTACTGGGCGTTCAATGCAATGTTGCGACGGCCGATTACGGAGCGGCTGGAACTGCAGGCGAACGTAAATAATCTGCTGAACCGCTATTTCATCGACTTGCCACATCCGAGCCACTTGATTCCAGGGGGCGGAGCCAATGCACGGATCGGGATCAATTTTAAGTTTTAAAATTTTGAGGACAAAAGAATGCTGGTTATGATTCCCGATGTACTGACGGTCGGCGAGGTGGCGCAGGCGAGAGCATTGCTGGACGCCGCCGACTGGGTGGACGGCAAGGTCACAGCTGGATACCAGGCGCAAAGGGTGAAAGACAATCTTCAACTGCCGGAGGGACATCCGGCGACGATGAAGCTGGGAGAGATGGTGCTGAGTGCGCTGGGGCGATCGCCGCTATTTATGTCGGCTGCGTTGCCGCTACGGGTATTTCCTCCGATGTTCAACAGATATACAGGCGGTGGGCACTTCGGCACGCACGTGGATACAGCGATCCGCTCGACCGCCCTAACGGGACAGCGGATCAGGACGGACATTTCAGCTACTTTGTTTCTGTCTGCTCCAGAGGAATATGAGGGTGGCGAACTGCAGGTGGAGGATACGTACGGGCTCCACTCCGTGAAGCTGCCGGCCGGACATATGGTGCTATACCCCGCGACGAGTCTGCACCTGGTGTCGGCGGTGACGCGAGGGGCGAGAGTGGCTTCGTTTTTCTGGGTGCAGAGCATGATTCGGGCCGATGGCGATAGGACATTGCTCTACGATCTGGATACTGCGATTCAGCGGCTTGCTGTCGATTCTCCGGGAAATGTGATCGGCGTACAACTGACGGGAATTTATCACAATCTCCTGCGGCGATGGGCAGAGATGTAACAATCTTCCGGCGTTTTGCCGGCGTCCGCATTAGCGCGTCGCGCTTGTACCATAGGGACCAATGCCACGCTCCGCTCCCTCGCACCCGATGTCACTATTGCTGCTGGTCACCGCGCTGTTTACATTTCTTATTCAGTCGGGCGAACTCGGTACTTCCGACACGACGCACAGGCTGCAGGTGACGCATTCGCTTTGGACGGCCCAGCCCCAGGTTTTTCCCGACGAGTATCCGGAGTTTGGACTGCATGGACGCGGTGCGCGGCTCTATGCCTGGTACGGAATTGGTCAGTCGCTGCTCATGTTTCCCGCCGATCTCGTCGGATCTGCCGCCGAGCATCTTCCCTTTTGGAGGAGCTACGTAAGAAGCGGAGAAGACCCGGCGATTCGCAGCATCGTCGTCAGCATCAGCACCAACATTTTGATCAATGTATTGACGGCACTTGCCGCATTCCGCCTGCTGGGGATGTTGGGCTTCTCGACGCGCGAATCTGTTGCGGGCACTCTAGGTCTGTTGTGCGCGACGACGCACCTGCACTACGCGCAGAACATGACGGAAAACAATTACATTCTGCTGTTGACCATTACGGGTTTTGCTCTGCAGTTCCGATGGCTTCTAACGGGTAACAAACGCGCTCTGTGGTTGGGTTCCGGCGCGCTTGGACTGAATCTACTAACCCGCCTTACCACGGTGCTCGACATTGCAGGGGTGAGCTGCTTTCTTCTGCTCACCACGTTGTTTGCGCGAAATGGCCGCGCCCTGACGATACATGGAACATCCGGCGCAGCAGACGAACTGACCACGGCGAGGATAGTCCGTGCTTACCTGCTTAACGTACTGCCCGTCTATTTGCTCTTCTTCCTGTTCGATCGGATTTATCAATACCTCCGTTTCGATTCCTGGACTAACACGTACGTCGACGCATTTGCGCAGGAGCAGCGGCAGAGGAATCCGGCTCTTCCTGCCAGCTTTCCGTTCAATGGTGGGTGGATCCACGGAGGGATTCATTCCGGGCTGCTCGGACCGTTCTTGGCGCCGGAGAAGTCGGTTTTCCTGTTCGATCCAATGTTCCCGCTGACGTTGCTGCTTACTGTGATTCTCTGGAAACGGCTGTCGCCTGCGGTACGAGGTTTTATCGTAGCCACGTTGATGTTGGTCGTTCTTTATACGGCGTTCTATGCCCGTTATTATTGGTGGGCCGGTGATTTTGCCTGGGGAGATCGTTACATTTCGAGTGCAGTGGAGATTGCTACGCTGCTCGCTCTTCCGCTGCTGCTTCGCTACCGCGACGTTCTAGGGCGAACTGCGTCGCGTGCTGCGTTTGTCATCACGGCCGCAAGCGTGGTGATCCAATGCGCGTCGCTGGCCTTCTGGCTGCCGCTCGAGATATACCAGATGGACACCTTTGGGCACCCTACATTCGTCGTGTTTCTGCGCTTCAAAAATATTGTGGCCTTCGCCCTGGGCAAGCGGGGGACTTGGGGACTCAATACACCCAGTATGTTTGCCGATCCGTGGGATGCTGCTCACATCACTGCTTGGAATTTTCTGCCATCGCTGCTACGCCACATCGGTGTCGCTCCCCTATGGGCAGTTGATGTTCTCTATGCCCTATGGACCGTTGTAGCCCTGGCACTTGTCTTTACCGCAGCAAAGCTCTATCGCTCCGTCTTCAGTTCGGCGTATAGGATGGAGAAATTATGAAGATCAACTTCGCGGGCAAGGTTGTGCTGGTGGCCGGAGGAACTGGCGGTTTAGGAAACGCGGTGAGCCGCGCGTTTTTGGAAGAGGATGCGAAGGTCGTAGTGACCTATCGCAAGGAAGAGGAGTTTGCCGAGTTGAAACAGGCTGCCGGCGCGAAGGCTATTGCGCTGGAAGGATTTGTCGTCGATGTAACCGATGAAGCCGCTACCAGCGTGTTTATCGGCGGCGTTCTTTCGCAGTATGGCAGGGTGGATGTGCTCGTCAATACTGTGGGTGGTTACGTCGGCGGTGTGACGCTGTGGGAGCTGGAAACTAAGGTGTTCGATGCCATGCTGTCGTTGAACCTGCGGTCGGGTTATGCGCTGACGCGAGCGGTATTACCGGCGATGCTGAGGCAAAAGGATGGATCGATCGTGAACGTGGCGGCAAAGGCGGCGTTCGATCATGGGGCGGGAGCTTCGGCCTATGCTGCGTCGAAGGCTGCGGCGGTTGCGATGATGGATTCGCTGGCCGCGGATGTGAAGGGTACAGGCGTGAGGGTCAACTCAATTCTTCCGAACATTATCGACACGGCCGTGAATCGGAAGGCAATGCCAAATGGCGATTTTGCCGCATGGCCTAAACCTGAGGAGATCGCACAGGTAATTCTTTTTTTGTGCAGCGATAAGGCCGCAGTGATCCATGGAGCCGCTGTGCCGGTGTATGGAAATCGCTAGATGATGGCAGACTCGATATATAGTGAGCTGATCTATTTGGATTTGCCGAGAGATTTTTCTTTGTAGGCTTTTTGGAGGATGAAGAAAGCCTCTTTCTTTACGCCCTGATCGGAGATGAGGCCCTTGCGGTTGAAGTTATCCTGCAGACCGGGATTGACGCGGCGAGGAGACCGAAAGTCCATCAGGATCCAAGGGCTGGTGCCGCGGAGCTGCGGGATTTTATTGAGCATTCCAATCTGATGACGGTAGATTTCGGCTTGGTATTCCTCGGTCCAGAGGGCCGGGTGGCCGTCGCCGGCAGGTGCGTGTTTCCCGGCCTTGGCATCGCCGCCCCACTCGGACATGATGAGCGGTTTCTGGTAGCGAATGTCCCAGGTGGTGGTGTCGGCGCCCTCAGCGTGTTGTTCGTACCAGCCTATGTATTCGTTGACGCCTATTACGTCCAGGGCTTTGCCGAGGGGGTCGTCGACGATTTTGGTCGTACCACTGCCATCGGAATTTTTTTGCGTGCGGACGAGGAGAGCGGCGGTGACGAGGCGGGTGGGGTCGAGCTGGTGGGCGAGATCGACCATGGCGGTGAGGTATTTGGTGCGGGCCGCGGTGTTCGGAGTCTCGTTGGCGACGGACCAGAGAACGACGGAGGCCTTGTCGCGATCGCGGCGGATCATTTCGGTGAGCTGCTGTTTCGATTTGGCGAGGACGGCGGGGTTGTCGAACTGGAGCGCCCAGTAGTCGGGAATCTCGGACCAGACCATGAGGCCGAGTTTATCGGCGGTGCGGGTCATGCGCTCGTCGTGGGGATAGTGGGCGAGCCGGACGTAGTTGCAACCGAGTTCCTTGGCCCAGCCCAGGAGGGTGTCGACGTCCTTTTGCGAGTAGGCGCGGCCGGTGCGATAGGGAGCTTCCGCGTGGATCGAGATGCCGCGAAGGAAGACAGGCTGGTCGTTGAGAAGAATTTGGGTGCCGCGGGTTTCAATCGTGCGAAAGCCGATCTCGTCTTCGACTCCGTCGATCCCGGAGGAGAGTTCGACCCTGTAGAGTTTCGGATTTTCGGGTGACCACAGACTAAGAGATTTGACCGGGAGGCTGATCGCTGCACGTGAGTTTTCATCGACCGTGGCCTGTGCTTTTGCATTGAGCTCTGGAATCTGGACAGTAACCATGGCGCCGGCGCGCGCGCCTTCAACGTGGACATAACCTTCGATCAAGGCATGGTTGGTGCGGCTGAGGTGGAGGTCGTAGTCGTCGATGAATTGAGTGGGGACTTCGACGAGAGAGACGTCGCGATGGAGGCCACCGTAGTTCCACCAATCGGTCTGCAGGGTGGGGACGCCGTCGGCGATGCGGGTGTTATCGACGGAGATAACGACAAAGTTCTTGCCATCTTTGAGGACGTTTGTGAGCTCGCAATCGAAGGGAGTGAAGCCGCCCTCGTGCTCGCATACTTTCTTGGTGTTGACCCAGACGAAGGTGCGGTAGTTCGCGGCGCCGATGTGAAGGAAGGTGCGGGTGTCGGGTTTGGCAGTGTGTTCGAAGTCGCGCTCGTACCAGATGGGGCCTTCGTAGTAGAGAAGCTCGGGGCGCTGGGTGTTCCAGTCGCCGGGGACTTTGAGGGTTGCGGCGTTGGCGAAGTTGTAGTCCTGGGGATGGCCGTTGGGATCAAAGGGGGCGTTCATGAAGAAGCCGTCTTTGCGGAGTTCCTGATGGAAGGTATAGAGGCCGGTGGCGTACTGGTCGACGATGACGTGCCAGTCGCCGTCGAGGGAGGTCGCGGGACGGTGGTCGATGTCGACGAGGAGAGCGGGGTTTGTCTGTGCGAGGAGCGGCGCCGCGAACAGGAGGGCGGCGAGGAGGAGGCGGGTTGCGGGTTGCGGCATCAAGATCTCCAGTGAGGCGTCCTGGAGCGGCTGTCATGCAGCAGATCGCTCCGCAGCTATAATACTTCGGTCTTTGAACAATTGCTGGGATGAAGAATGTCAGGGGATTTGGGGCGGCTCGGGGGAAAGGCGTAACGCGGATAAAAAGGATAAAGACGGATCAGGGCGGATTTTTTT
>DATAVY010000190.1:0-1693 GCA_036267495.1 Edaphobacter sp. | reverse complement strand
AGGATCACGATTTCAGCGCAATGCGGATCGTGGCTGAGGTGCAGTCGAATGCAGACAGCCAGTGCGTCGCATGGCGTTCCGGCAACCGGTACGTTGCAGAGCTCGAGAGATTGCAGGCTCCGCACGTCGAACAAACGCTCGCGCGGGTGAAGTTGCAGACAGGCGCTGGAATCGAAGCTCTCAAATGGGCGCCGGATTCGCAGCGTGAATTGCAACCGGATGAAGTCGAGATCAGTGTCGAAGCAACTTCGCTCAACTTCCGTGATGTCATGCTGGCTCTGGGAGCCATCCACTCCGATACACCGATCGGCACGGACTGCGCCGGCACGGTCCTGCGCGCGGGGGAAGCTGTAACCGATCTTGCGCCGGGAGACGCAGTCATAGCGATCGCTCCCGGAACCTTCGCGAGCCATGTAGTGGCTTCAAGGGATTTGGTCGTTCGCAAGCCGGAGATGTTGTCCTTTGCGGAAGCGGCTGCACAAAGCATCGCCTATCTGACAGCCGATTACTGCCTGAACACGGTTGCGCGCGTACGTCAGGGCGAGCGCGTGCTGATTCACGCGGGCGCCGGAGGGGTGGGTCTTGCCGCCGTACACCTCTGTCGCAAAGTGGGAGCCGAGCCGATCGCAACCGCCGGAAGCAAGGAAAAGCGAGCGTTTCTGAAAGAGATGGGCGTTGCGCGCGTCTATGATTCCCGCTCGCTCGCATTCGGAACCGAGATATCCGGCGGAGTCGACATCGTTCTCAACTCGCTGGCTGGAGAGGCAATCGATGCCGGTCTCCGACTGCTCAACCCGGAAGGGCGATTCATCGAGCTGGGAAAAACCGATTTGCGCACCGCTGAAGCCGTCGAACCGAAGTGGCCCGGTGTGCGTTATCTGCCGGTTGATCTAACGCCTCACTTCGCGGCGGGGTCGTCCTGGGTTAGCCAACGACTCGCGGCACTGTTTAAAGAGATCTGCGAAGGTTCACTCCCGCTTTTGCCCGTCACGCTATTTGACTCGTCCCGCGTGAAAGACGCCTTCCGGTTCATGGCGCGAGCGGAGCACAAGGGCCGGGTTGTGGTGACGCGAAAATCTTCAGACCGCTTCGCCGGCACTCACTTGATCACCGGCGGTATGCGTGGAATCGGACTAAAGCTGGCGGAGTGGCTGGCCGCGAACGGAGCGCGTGGACTCGTGCTTATGGGAAGGCGTGCGCCGGACGAAGCGGCGTACAGCGTGATCGAGCGCCTCAGGGCGAATGGTGTCGCTGTGCAAACCCTGCAGGGCGACATCGCTGATCCGGAAAATGCAAGAAAGGCAATTGAGATGAGCGGCCCCGATCTGCGCGGAGTGTGGCACGGCGCAGGCTTGCTCGACAATGCATCACTTGAGGACCAGTCTTGGGATCGTATGCAACGCGTGTTCAGGCCGAAAATAGACGGCGCGTGGAATCTGCATGTTCTGACGAGGGAACTGCCCATCGAATGGTTTGTGCTGTTTTCCTCCTGGGCGTCGATCGGCGGCTCCTATGGGCAGGTAAATCATTGCGCGGCAGCGTCCTTCCTGGATGGGTTGGCGCATTTCCGGCGTGCCAATGGTCTTCCCGCTTTGACTGTGAATTGGGGCGCTTGGGGAGAGACCGGCGCGGCCGCGGACGACGAGATTCGACGGAATCTCGAACGGTCCGGCATGGAGCCAATGCCCCCGGA
>DATAVY010000189.1:0-14538 GCA_036267495.1 Edaphobacter sp. | reverse complement strand
GCGGCGGAGATCGAAGATGTCTGCCTGGGCATCCTGGATAGTCTTGCAGATGCGCGTGCCGACCTCGATGACGGATTGATGCATCTCAGCTTTGACGCGCTCTTCGAGGCGGAGCTTGCCTTTGGCGAGCATCTCGGTCGCGATGTGCGAGCGGAGATCGCGGGTCTCGGGGTCGATAGTCTGGTATTCCTCTTCGATGCCTAGCGTGAAGGTGGGACGCATATTCGTGGCCTCGTTTGCGAATACAAAAACTTACCACGGATAAAACGGATTGGACGGATCAAGGCGGATTGTTTTATTTAGAGATTGCTTTCATCGATCAAGCGAATGCACCTGAGCGCGATAACATACCCCAGGGGCTAAAGCCCGCTGTAGTGGCGGCCTTTGATGCCAAAGCTGAAGCCTTGGCCTACCTAGAAGCAAAGACTCCGATGCTTTGACAATTTTCTAGTCTTTTATTTCTTTGTTGTCTTCCCAGGTGCTTTCTTTGCGACAACTTTCTTTGCTGCAGATTTCTTCTCCAAACCAAGGAAAGATGCCCAGCGGAGTTCGGGTTTGGTTGGGTTCTGTGCTTTCTTCACGGCTAGATTTGCTACGGCGTTGACGATCCAGTCAAAGCTTTCCTTGCCAACGGAATGAAGGTCGGCATCGGGGGCGGGATTCATGAAGTCGATGGCGTAGGGGATGCCGTCTTCGCAGGCGAACTCTACGGTGTTGAGGTCGTAGCCGAGAGCCTTGCAGAGAGTGAGGGCGTCCTTTTCTACTCGTTTTAACAACTTCTTGTCGTAGACCGGGGCGTCGAGGACGTAGCGGTGTTCGTGGGGACGGCGCGGGTCGTAAGGCATGATGCGGACTTCGGACTGGCCGACGACGTAGCAGCGGAAGTACTCCTTGAAGTTGACTGCGGCCTGCAAGGTCATCGAGAGGTCGCGGGTCTTGTCGTAGGCGTGGAAGAATTCGTCGCGGTTGTGGACATGGTAGACATCGCGCCAGCCACCACCATCGTGGGGTTTGAGGAAGGCGGGAAAGCCGACGTAGTCGAAGATGCTGTCCCAATCGAGGGGAAACTGGAGATTGCGCATAGACCGCTCAGTGGTCTGCGGCGGAAATTTTTTGTGCGGGAGGAGAACGGTCTTGGGAATGGCTACGCCGAGTTTGTGGGCGAGAGCGAAGTTGAAAAATTTGTCGTCGGCGGACCACCAGAAGGGATTGTTGATCACCTGAGTTCCGGTGAGGACCGCGTTCTTCAAAAAAGAGCGATAAAAGGGAATGTCGTGCGAGATACGATCGATGATGACGGCATAGCCGGAGGGCTCGGCCATCCTGACACCGCCGACGTGGACGAACTCGGCCTGGATTCCATCGATATCCATCGCATTGATCTTGTCGACGAGAGCGCCGGGAAAGGTATTTTCCATTCCGAAGAGAACACCAATCTTCTTCACGTAATCCTCCAATTGGTTACTGATTTGCGGAGCCGTTCGCTCGTTAGAGACCGGAAAGCTAAAGATAAGTTTCGAGCATGCGTTGCCACCAGGGCCAATCGTGGCCGGCATTGTCCCCCCAGACGTCGAGACGGCAGGGGAGATTCTTGTCGCGAAAGACCTGAGCCATGCGCTCGTTGGCGTTCCAGCACTGGTCATGGACGCCGGTGGCGAGGATGTAGTTATTGTGCCGGTAGCGACGGAGAAACCAGGGGTCGCTGATGTTGGGCAGATAGTGCATGGGGAGATTGAAATAGCAGTCGTCGTCGTAGTAGCCGGAGAGGAAGTTGGTGATATCGAAGGCTCCGCTCATGGAGAGCATGGCGGTGAAGACGTCAGGGTGGCGGAGAGCAATGTTAGCGGCGTGATAGCCTCCGAAGCTGCAGCCGATGGCGCCCAGTTGCGGCGACGGGTTCTGTTGACGAATGAGGGGCAGGACTTCCTGCAGGAGGTACTGCTCGTACTGCATGTGCCGCGCGATGCGCCAGCGTGGAGGGACGTTGCGGTTGTACCAGCTTTCCGAGTCGACCGAATCGACGCAGAAGAGCTGCAGGCGGCCGTGCTCGAGCTTGTCATAGACGGCATTGATCATGCCGCGATCTTCAAACTCGAAGAAGCGGCCGCAGGAGGTGGGAAAGACGATCGCGGGCAGGCCGGAGTGACCGAAGACGAGCAGCTCCATATCGCGCCCGAGGGAGGGGGAGAGCCATTTGTGGTATTCGCGTTTCATTGCTTTGCCCCTCTGCTGAATTGCCCTTTCGCTCTGCTAGTGTGGTTCAATCGTACTTTACTGGAGCCGCCGCTATCGCATTGAAACCGCTCATCCCATCTTCTTTCAGGACGGCATCCGGCTCCCGGGAACGCGAGCCGGTCTCTGCCGGCGCATTGCAGGATGAGGGTAAGGAAGTTATTGCAGACGAACTGGATTCCAACCCAAGATACAGCGTGCATCCGTTTCACTCCGAGATTTTGCCGGACGATCGGCTGATCTCGGTGTATCTGCCTCCGCAATATCTGGAGCAGAAGGAGCGTCGCTTTCCCGTCTTTTATATGCAGGATGGACAGAACTTGTTTGACGGACGAACTTCGTACATCGCGGGAAAGACCTGGAACGCGAACACCACGGCCGACCGGCTGACGAATGCAGGGGAGATTGAGCCTGTGATCCTTGTCGGGGTTGCCAATACGGGGCTTCGCCGCATGTCCGAGTACACGCCGACGCGCGATTTCAAGATGGGCGGAGGCGAGGGGCGCAACTATGGGCGGCTGTTGGTCGAGGAGTTGAAGCCGGTGATTGATGGCACCTACAGGACTCTGGTGGACGCGAAGAATACGGCAGTGGGCGGATCGTCGCTGGGTGGACTGATCTCGCTGTATCTGGGGTTTGCGCGTCCGGAGACTTTCGGCAAGATCGCGGTCATGTCGCCGTCGCTCTGGTGGGACCATCGCAGCATTTTCAATGAGATAGCTCAGCAGGAAAGAAAGCCTGACCTGCGCATATGGCTGGATATGGGAACCGCTGAAGGGGCGCGGCATCTTCGGGATGCGGACGTGCTGGAGGAGCTGCTGGTGAAACGCGGCTGGAGGATGGGGGTGGACCTGGCCTATGTGAAGGCGCAGGGTGCGGTCCATGATGAGCGCGCCTGGTCAGCCCGTTTCGGGGACGTTCTGCGGTTCCTGTTCCCTGTCTGAATGCGGCAAATCCCTGATATCCCTTGCGAAAAGCTGCATTTTCCGCCATACTTAGATGTTGAGTTAAGCATGTACGTTCTCTGGTTCGATGGGGAGCTGACGGGCCCTCTATAACTCATAATTCAAAAAAGTTTTGAAAGGTATTGCCCGTGTTGATGATTCGTTTGGCGCGCGTTGGAGCGCGCAAGCAACCCCACTATCGCGTCGTGGTTATTGAGAAGGATCGTGCCCGCAATGGCCGTTCCGTTGAAGTGGTGGGTATCTATAATCCACGTACTACCCCAGCGACTGTCGATCTAAAGCGCGACCGCATCGATTACTGGACAAGCAATGGCGCGCAGTTGTCGGAACGGGTCGGAAAGCTGATGGCTGCGAAGCCGGTCGAAGCAGCTGCTGTGGCGTAAAAAGTTACTTGGTAACCGCTAACTTTGGGAACGTCATTCCGGTTCCCAAAGATAGATGCCGCACTAGATTCCCTGTAGTACGTCCTGCACACCGTTTCACGTAAACTCCTTGGTATTGCATAGTTACTCGCTTGGAATATGCAAAGCAGAAGGTCGCGGGACAATCCCGGACCGTTTGCGCCGTTGTTTCGCTCGTTCCAGCACTTCCTTGAAGATCTCGCAACAGACGAGACGAAGGGAAGGGCGTGAGCGTTTCTTCGTGAACTCCCGAATCCGAAGGTGTGTGTGATGACCGAGGCTACGCAAATTTCTACAGGGGAAAACCCTGTAACAAACATGACTGAACTTGTAACCGAGATAGCTCGCGCTCTGGTAGACGATCCGAATAACGTGATAGTCGAGGCCATTGCAGACGGTGATGCTACTGTTATTCGCTTGCGCGTTGCGCAGAGTGACGTGGGCAAAGTGATCGGCAAACAAGGGCGAACGGCGCGTTCGATGCGCACCATACTCAGCGCGGCGAGCATGAAGCTCAAGCATCGGTTTTCGCTGGATATTGTAGAACAGGGCGACCCGCCTTCCCAAAGTTGATTTTTTGGAACGAACGGCGTCCATGGCGCTTTTTATGCTGAGCTCTGCCTCATGACGCAAAGCACTCCAGAATGGATAGTGTTGGCGCATCTTCTTCGGCCCCAAGGCCGAAAGGGTGAGCTGCTGGCGGAGTTGTTTACCGATTTTCCTGAGCGCTTTACGGACCAGAAACGAGTGTTTCTGGCTGCGCCTGGATTTGATGGAGAACAGACCGAGGCGCGTCCGGCTGAGATCGTGAGCTTCTGGCTGCCGGTGGGTAAGAACGAGGGCCGCGTGGTGCTTCAGTTTGCCGGCATCGATACGATCTCGGACTCGGAGACAATTGCCGGACTCGACGTGATGGTTCCCCGTGAGGAGCGGCTTCCGCTGGAGGATGAATCGTTCTACATCAGCGATTTAGTAGGCTGCATTCTCTACGACGGATCGAAACGGGTGGGTATCGTCGCAGAGGTTCAGTTCGCGATGACTGCCGACGGTGGGCGGCGGCTTGACGATGCCGCGCCTCTGCTGGCGGTGATCTCGCTTGAGGGAGACGAGATTTTAATTCCCTTCGCGAAGACATTTTTAGTGAAGCTGGATACGGAGGCGAAGCGAATCGAAATGGCGCTTCCGGAAGGCCTGATTGACGTTAACCGCTCCCAGGATAGCAAGGACACCATTGGAGATCAGAAGTGATATGCCATGCCTATTGAAACTATGGGGAAGACGGGGTACCGCTTCAGATCTTCGTTGAGGTTGTGAACTTCCTCTTTCAAAAAGCCCTGGGCCTGGGCGTTTCCGGCGAAATTGACGCAACCATCAGTTGTGCAGGCAGTTCCAGTGAGAGCGACACTGATCTGGGGAGCGCCGGTGTAGGCCACGCCGAACTCAACCGGAATCGTGAAGTGCCGGCGCACGCGTGGAATGATATTGCCATAGCCGAGGATCAGCAGCGGAGCAAACTTGTGCGGATAAATGACCGAGGAGCTTCCGTTCATCGGGTCATCGACACTATTGACGAACGTCTGGGTACCCAGCACAAAGGTGGCTCCTGGAGCGACAGAGGCAGGCGCGGACATAGAGCTTTTCATATAAAGGAAACCCGGGCTGATATGAAAGCCGCCTTCGCCGCGCGGAAACCAGTCCACCGTGGTCTCACTGGATTTGAGATGGAGCTTCGCGTCATAGTTGACTCCGTCGATATTGAAGGGATCTTCAAAGGCGAAGAAGTTCACGCTGGAACGGAGGTTGATTCTGTATGCCATCGGTGTAGCCAATTCGATGCCGAGGCCCAGTGTGTCTGCCTTGAAGCCGATCGCGACAGAGCGGAAGGGCCTGATCTCCTGAGGAATCGTTGCTGCAGGAGGGCTTGGAATTGGGCGTACATATTCGCTGTCGGGGGCTGGTTCTGCAGGCGCCGGCGCTATTGGAAGATTGCTCGTTGTGGGCGGTTTGGATTCCGAGGATGCTGCGGATTTTGCAAAGCTGTTCGGCTGCAAACCTGTGGCTGAAGAAAGGTCAAGCATCGAGGAGCCATCCAGCGCAGGTTGGGAGCTGGGCGTTGAGATAGTGGCGACTTCGCATCGCGGAACCATTCCGAGGAGTGGACCTGTGTATGGGAGAAATCGGCCGTAGACTTCATTTTCGCGCGGTGTGGGCGGAGGTTCGCATTTTGGTGTGGAGATGGTCGGGCTCAAAGCGGTTGGAGGAAGCGGGGAGTTCGAGGACTCATCTTTCTGGAGCTCGGCCTTGATCGGCTGAAGGGTATTCTGTGGCGGATCGCTGAAGGCCACCTGCAGCTTAGGCGCGGCATCCGCTGTGGATGGAGCGGCGGTGGCGGCACACAGTTGCGGGGTCAGGGCCGGACCGGTATATGGAGTGTAGGAACCATAGACTTTATCTTCAACGAGTACAGGTGTCTGCGCTTTTACCTCGCACACGGGCTGTGGCAGTTCCTGAGCCGCGGAGATGGCACAGCAAAGTGCCAGAGGCAAAATCCTCAGTACGGCGGCGGGTTTTATTTGACGCATAATTGTCTCTTTCTACTCGCCGTACTGCCTGCAGACGATATTTGATGCGTGAACCGCTACACTAAGATTCTCGATGAAGATTGGGGGAGCGCTGCTACAACTTCTTAGTGATAAGGTGCAATCAGCAGGGCCATCGATAACTGGCCGTTCGGTAACCTCAACTGGCCAGACGGTAATCGTCGACTATGCACTTCGATATCATTACGATCTTTCCCGACTTCTTCGCAGGGCCGTTTAACTACGGAATTCTGAAGCGGGCTCGCGTGGCGGGTCTGGTGGAAATTGGAATTCTTGACCTGCGCAGCTTCACACATGACCGGCATCGAACGGTGGACGATCGTCCTTTCGGCGGCGGCGAGGGCATGGTCCTCAAAGCGCAACCAATTTATGACGCGGTGCAGTCCTTGAAGGTTGCGCCCAAGCCAGAGCGGCAGCGACAGAAGGAGACCGTGATCCTGTTGTCGGCGCAGGGACAGCCGTTCAATCAGTCGGTGGCGCACGAACTTGCGGCTACAGAGCGCGTGGTCATCGTCTGCGGGCGATACGAAGGTGTGGATGAACGCGTGAACGAACTGTTATGCGACCGTGAGATTTCGATTGGAGACTACGTTCTTTCGGGTGGCGAACTGGCGGCAGCAGTGATCATCGATGCCGTTGTCCGGCTGTTGCCGGGAGCACTGGGAAATCCGGATTCATCGCGGTTTGAGAGCTTTGGCGCAGAGGACATCGCGGAGGATGTCGTCTCGGCGGATGGATTGCCGCGGTCGACCTGTGGAGCGGGAGGGTTACTGGACTATCCCCACTACACGCGACCGGCGAATTTTATGGGAATCTCAATTCCGGAGGCGCTTGCCAGGGGAAACCATGAGGAGATTCGGCAATGGCGCCGAAGGATGGCGCTGAAGAAGACCCTGGAGAACCGGCCGGACTTGCTGGCAAAGATCGAAATTGGCGATGAGGACCAGGAGATTCTAGCCGAGATTGAACGGCATCAAAAACTTTGAGCGATAAGCTGTTGATGCTGCGTGTTTTCTGCGAGATTGCGAAGAAATGGGCTAAATTTCGTGTAAACTAAAGATCGAGTCCAGCCTAGGAAAGTTGTGTCATGTCCATTCATCCGATTATGCAGAAGTTGTCCGCGAAGTTAGAGCGGACTGATTTACCAGAGTTCGCTCCGGGCGATACCGTTCGAGTTCAAGTCAGGATTCGCGAAGGCGAGAAAGAGCGTCTGCAGGCGTTCGAAGGTATGGTGATTGCCTGCCGCAAGGGCGCGCAGGGATCCTTTACCGTTCGCAAGATGAGCTTCGGCCAGGGCGTCGAGCGCATCTTCCCCTACAACTCGAAGGTCGTCGATAAGGTCGAGAAGGTCCGCTCGTATCAGGTCCGCCGTTCGAAGCTCTTTTACCTGCGCGGTCTGCGTGGTAAAGCTGCCCGTCTGCGCGAGGTCGAGCGCGCCGCTACCGAATAGTTTCCACTTCCCTGTTTTCCACCACAGCCACGACTTCTGTCGTGGCTTCGTCTTGCGCGATGGTTATACACTCGATGCAAAGTATGGCTTCGACTCCCTCCCCTCGCGCATCCCGGAGTGTTACGGCGGCAACGGCAAAACAGCAGATGCTGCGACAGCTGATTTGCAGCGACGCGCCGGAGCAGGCGTTGCGGTACTACGGTTTTCAAAGGATTGCAGGAGTCGATGAGGTTGGCCGTGGCGCACTCTTTGGTCCGGTGGTCGCCGCGGCGGTGATTCTGCCGGAGTGTCTGGACGAACTCGCTGCCGCAGGGTTGAAGGACTCGAAACAGCTTGTCCGTGAACAGCGCGAGGAACTCGACCTGAAGATTCGCGCGATGGCGCTGACAGTAAGCGTGGCCGAGGTGGATGCGGCGACGATCGACCGGGTAAACATCTACCAGGCGAGCCGGATGGCGATGCTCGAGGCGGTACTTGGGCTCGCAATGAATCCCGATCATCTGCTGATCGATGCAATGCGGATCAATCATCCATGCAAACAGACAAAGCTGATTTATGGCGACGCGCTGAGCCTTTCGATCGCGGCCGCTTCGGTAATAGCCAAGGTGCATCGCGACGCACTGATGCGAGAGCTGGACACAGTGCATCCCGGCTATGGACTTGCCTCCCACAAGGGATACGCAACTCCGGAGCATCGGCGGGCGCTGGTAGAGATCGGGCCGTGTCCGCTTCACCGGCGAAGCTTTGCGCCGGTGCGAGGGGTTGATCCGGATGCAGTGATTGAGGCGATGGTCTCGCCGGAGCTGCTGTTCGAAGATGCGGACCTGGAGGCGGTGGAGTGGGATTGAAGTTGATGTGCATGACCGCGCATCCGGATGACGAGTGTTTTGGGTTTGGGGGAGCGCTGGCGCTGTATGCCAAGCGCGGCGTAGAGACGTACGTGATTTGCATGACCGACGGTCAGGCTGCGACAAACCGGGGCGATGCGGCTTCGAGCGAAGCGTTGGGAAAGATGCGCCGGGACGAGTTTCAGCGGTCGTGCGACGTGCTCGGGGTGAGGCAAAACGAGTTGATGGATTACCAGGATGGACGGCTGGAGTTCGTTGAGTTCTCAGTGGCTGCCGGGCGGCTGGTGGAGCGGATTCGCCGCTTCCAGCCGGATGTAGTGATGACATTTGGCGGCGATGGCGGACAGAATACCCATGCCGACCACATGATGGTGTCGATGCTGACGACAGCGGCGTTTCACTGGGCCGGGCAGGCGAAATGCTATCCGGAGACGGGCGCTCCACACAAGGCGAAGCGGTTGTATTACCTGACGGCGAACTTCCACATCCCCGACAGGCCCCCGGCGATGACGATGCCGTGGACAGTAACCTTGGATATTCGTTCGGTGCGGGAGCGGAAGTCCGAAGCGTTTCGTCAGCATGTCTCGCAGGCGCCCTTGATGGAAAAAACGAAGGATGTCTTTGCGAAGTATGGAGCTGAAGAGTTTTATGCTCTAGTGGCTTCGACGGATCTGCAGGCCGCACGGCAGAGCACAGATTTGTTCGAAGGATTGAGCTAGTTTCTTTCTGTCAGGGAAACAGGAGCTCTTTATGCCATTCTTCGCCGCTTCTTACAAAGAGGAGACGATCGTGCAGACGGCCTTCCCGGCTCTTCCAGAACTCTATCCGTTCCGGCCTTAGTACAAATCCTTTCCAGTACTCCGGCCGCGGGACCTCCGCGGGAAACCTGGCATCCAATTCTTTCACGCGAGCCACCAGCGCCTCATGCGAGGTCAGCACGCGGCTTTGTTGCGAGGCTACCGCGGCCAGTTGACTCAACCGCGCGCGGGTGTGAAAGTAACGGTCCGCTTCCGTCGTGGGTAGTTCGGTGACGGACCCGGTGATGCGTATCTGCCGTCCCAGCGACTTCCAGTGAAAACACATCGCGGCTCTCGGATTTTCTTCTAACTCCATCCCTTTTTGACTGTCTGCGTTGGTGTAGAAGACAAAGCCCTGCTTATCGACTGCTTTCATCAGCACCATACGCACACTGGGCATTCCGTCGCGCGTTGCCGTAGCCAATGCCACGGCGGTTGGATCACTCGGCTCACTGGCCTCGGCGGCTTTCATCCAGAGATCGAACATCACGATTGGATCGAGCCCGGACTCGATCTCCTTGTCTTCCATTCCCGTTCTCCAATTTCGACTTCAAGTTTATCGATGTTCGGCGGTCTGACTCCGGATAAAGTGATCGGGAAAGAGGAGGAGAGCCTGATCGGCTGCATATTGCAGGAGTTCGCGTGGTAAAAAAATCAATGGAATGGCTGAGCTTTGGGGCTTTGTTCACCCTGTGAACGGCTCTGCTTGATCAGAGCCAGTCGTTCGAGCAGCGGGCGCACTTTGGCAGCCCAGGCTGTCCAGTTGAGAGTGGTGTCGTAGCGATCGCGGCTGCTGTGCCGCATCTTCAGATAGGCCGCCCTGTCTCGCCACAAGGCCGCCACCGTTTCAGCGTAAGCTTTGCCGTCCGCGCTATGGGGAAGAAGTAATCCGTTCACACCTTCGACGACCACCGTAGGCACCCCGCCAGTTTGGGTGGATACGATGGGCAGGCCATAGGCTCCCGCCTCGCAGAAGACGACACCGGAGCATTCGGCGCGGGTGGGAAGCAGGAAGATATCGGAGGTGCGATAGAACTCGGCCAGCATGGCCCTTTGTTCGGGAAGATTCTTGTCAAGGTGGGGTATGAGGCGGAGCGACGAATGGGCGAGATTGCCGGCGGGTGTGCAGCCGATCACGGTCAGTTCGACGTCGATACCATGATCCAGTAAGGCGAGCAAGGCATCGAAGGCGATCTGACCACCCTTGCGTTCCCAATCGCGCCCGACAAAGAGCAGACGCAGCCGGCCGTCGGTGCTGCCTTCACTGAGACTTGCACGAGCGGGAACATCATCCATGTTTGCTCCGAAGGGAATGATGTTGGTTTTGTCCGGATTTGCGCCGTAGTGCTCGATCGCGGAGTGCGCGGCCCAATCGCTGGCATAGATCAGAGCGGCGGAGTTGCGGATTGCCCGCTTCTCGAGATGATTGCCCTCCCATCGCGTGATGCGATGCACCTCGGAGAGGGGATAGTAATAATTTTCCATGACCCGGAAGGTGGCGTCGGACAGATACATCACAGGGACTGGCGACCGCAGATATCCGATCTCGGTTGAGGCAGCGGGAGAGAAGACAAGATCGCATCCGGAGGCGAGGATCGCCTGGCGATACAGCTTGCCGTAGACCATGCTCAATGGGACGCTTTGCGTGATATCGCCGCGGACTTTTAGAACTCGACGCATCTTCGAAACGACGCGGGTTGCCAGTTGCAACTCGCGCGATGGAGGCAATCTGAGGTACTCGACCTCATCGGCTATGGATTTCAGAGCGTTGTAGAAATAAAAGATCAGGCCCGACCATGATTTGCGGTCCGTCGGATCTCTGGCACTGAGGAAACCAATCTTCAAGGCACACCATCACGAAGTTAGACTGGGGCCCGAGTATAAGAATTGCGAAGCTGCCTTACCCGTTGGCGACGAGAGGATTACGCCGGCGAGCTTTGACCGTAGTGTAAACGAGACGGGCTAGAAGCAGCACCGCCAGGACAACCGTGTCTTTCCAGGGCGCGAGATTACCTTTTTTAACCAGCCACCAGTAATGAATGATCCCGGCGATCGCAGCGACATAGATCAGGCGATGGAGACGCTGCCAGTTCTTGCCGCCCATGGATCGCATGATGAACGCCGGTGAGGTACAGGCAAGCGCTAATAGGATGGTCCAGGCGACGAGACCGACCTGGATGAAACGACGCTTGAGAACGTCGTCGACCATGCGCGGCCAGATGAGTCTCCATTGGATGATGAGTTCGCCGGGATGGCCGCTGCGAAGACCGGCGAGGGCGGTTGTGACATCGTAGCCCGAGAAGAGAAAGATGTACGTCGCCAGGTGGAGGCTTGCGTAGAAGAAGGCATAGAGTCCGAGAAGACGGCGGAAACGGATGAGGAAGGCCAGCTTTGGCGAAAGGCGGCGGACCGGCGTGATGGCGAGCGAGGCGAAGAGGGTGTAAAGCGTCCAGTCGCCCGTGAAATGCGTGATGTAGTTGATGGGGTCGGGATAGAGGCCAAGCGCGCCGGAGATGAACAGATGAAGGAGCCAGGCGAAAGGGGCGAGGCAGAGAAGGTGGAGCAGGCCTTTGAGGGCGGCGATGGCGCGTTTGGACATAGTTGGTTGGAAGTCAGTGTAGCTCGCTGTGTCGCGCAGGATTGAGATGAGCCTTGCGGTAAGGATTCGAGGGCTTAGCTTTCCTTCTAGTAATACTTCTTCAGATCCATGCCGGCATACATACTGGCAACCTGATCGCCGTAGCCGTTGAACATGAGAGTGGGGATGGTGCGGGGGATAATGCTGGAATCGATGCGACGCTCGTGAGCCTGGGACCAGCGGGCATTGTCGTAGTTCGGATTGACGTTGGAATAGAAGCCATACTCCTGACCGTCCGTCTGGTTCCAGGTAGTGACGGGTTGCTTGTCGGTGAAGTGGAAGCGGACGATGGATTTCGCCGACTTGAAGCCGTACTTCCATGGCACGATGACGCGGACCGGAGCGCCGTTCTGATTGGGAAGCGTCTGGCCGTAGCAGCCAAAGGTGAGAAGGGTGAGCGGATTCATGGCCTCGTCCATGCGAAGGCCTTCCTTGTACGGCCAGTCGTAGCCGAAGGGAAGGTCCATCGCCTTTTTGTCGATGACGGAGAAGAACTGAATGTACTTGGCGCTGGGCAGCGGCTCGCAGAAGTTGATGAATTCGGAGAGGGAGTAGCCGTCCCAGGGTATGACCATGGACCATGCCTCGACGCAGCGATGGCGATAGACGCGGGATTCGAGCGGGCGGTAATGGACGAGATCGTCGATATTGATGGTCTGGGGTTTTTTGACCATGCCGGTGATCTGGATTGGCCATGGGTGGGTATGCATGCGGTAGGCGTTGTGGGCGGGATCGGACTTGTCGGTGCCAAACTCGTAAAAATTGTTGTAGTTGCTGGCCTTGGCCAATGGCGTTTCAGCGTCGGAAAGTGTGTACTTGCTGGCGACAGCCTGAAGCTGGTCGGCGGCGTGAACACTTGTCGCGGGATCGACCAGGCCGCGAATCCAAGCTGTGGCCAGAGCGCCCGCGCCGACTGTGGCGGCGCCAGTCAAAAAGCGGCGGCGGTCCTTCTGGTGCTGCTCGAAGACTGGCTCGGGCGTGATATCGGACGAGGGGATGGTCGATTCAAGACTGACGGATTTACGCAGAAGCATTTGCAGTGTTCCTTCTCAATTGCGACGACTGATGTCCTGATAATAGGACGCCAAAGCTTGCTACTAGTTACAGTACGCCTTGGAAGGACAGTCGGATGGCTCGATTTGCGCGTGATTTGGAGCGGCCAGGTGTGAGAGATTAGAAGTCAATGATTCCTATACGGATGTTTGCAGCCTGGAGTGCGGTGGCGGGAACGTTTTTCGCCACGCTGAGCGGCCCGGCGATTGGGCAGGAATTGCGCGATCCAGCGAACCTGAAGGGCGAACGGGTACGAGCCTCGGCGATCGAAGATCCCATTCCTCAAAATAAGGGCGCGCAGGCCCTGCAACAGAGCCTCGTGAAACTGCGGACGCGAGCCAGCCTGTTGATGATCGTGGCCCATCCGGACGACGAAGACGGCGGTATGTTGACCTACGAGGCTCGTGGAAAGGGGGTACACGCGGCAACGTTGACGCTGACTCGCGGAGAAGGCGGACAGAACCTCATGTCGGGCGATTTTGACGATGCGCTGGGCCTGGTTCGGACGCAGGAGCTGCTGGCGGCGGATCGCTATCTCGGGGTAGACCAGATGTTCGGGACCGAGGTGGACTTCGGGTTTTCAAAGACGAAAGAGGAGGCGCTCGACAAATGGACGCACGAGCGTGTGCTGTATGACGCGGTCCGCGCGGTGCGACTGTTTCGGCCGCTGGTGGTGACGAGCGTGTTCATCGGGGGATCGACCGACGGGCACGGACAACACCAGGTATCGGGGGAGATGGCACAAGAGGTATTCAACGCCGCGGGCGATCCGAAGGTGTTTCCGGAGATGGGGCTGGAGCCGTGGTCACCCCTGAAGGTGTATGCAAGAACACCCTTCGCGCGGGTTACCGCAGGGCGGATGTATGACTATGCCACGAACAAGAATGTTCCGGCGCGCTTTTACAACTATGTGACCGGGACATGGTCAAACGACACTCCTCAAGTCAATGTGGTGGTGCATGAGGGCGAGCCGAGTGCCGTGCTGGGGATGACGTATGTTCAATTTGCCCGGAAGGGGCTGGCGCTGCAGAAGACGCAGATCGGCGCGGGAGTGAGACTGGCTCCGGCAGGCCCGTTTGATGTGAGCTACCACCGGTACGGCTCGCGGGTGAAGACCGGGGATACGGAAAGTGATTTTTTTGATGGGGTAGACGTGACGCTCGAAGGGATCGCGACCCTGGCTCCTGAGGGCGCGGAATGGCTGTGGCCGGCGCTCAAGGCGATCGACGATCATGCGGCTGAAGCGGCGAAGGTATTTTCAGCGAACTCTCCGGAGAAGTGCGCGCCCGAGTTGCGAGAGGGGTTGAGTGGCGTCAACGCGCTGAGTGCGAAGGTCCAGGCGAGCGGGCTACCGGCTCTGGAAAAGACAAATGTGCTGCATGAGCTGCAGGTGAAGCAGGTGCAGTTCAACGAGGCGTTGGTGCAGGCGCTGGGGCTTCGAGTGGAGGCGCGGATGCAGCGGACAACGCCCGGTTCCTGCCTGGACGTGGTGACTCCGAACTGCACGGCTTCTGTGGCGGCTAAGGTAACCAATGGCGGAAGCGAGACGGTTGA
>DATAVY010000188.1:0-8991 GCA_036267495.1 Edaphobacter sp. | reverse complement strand
CGGTGTAGCCGTGGAGGGTAGTGGCGACGGCGTCGGCTCCGGCGCGCTCGGCAGCGAGGGCGTCTTCGAGGGTAGCAATATCGGCGAGCACAGGGCGGTTGAGCTCGGAATGAATGCGGTGGATGAGTTCGGGCCAGGGTTCTGGCGCGGTGAGGCGGCGAGCGGTGCAGTCGAGGGCGATGATGTCGGCTCCGGCTTCGCTGATGGAGTAGGCGGAGCGGAAGTCGGGGGTGATGTAGACCTCGCCATTTGCGTCCCAGGTCTTGATGATGCCGATGATAGGAAGCTGAGTGAGCTGGCGGAAGGCGGCGATGCGCGCGACGCCTTCGGCGCGGAGACCGCCGGCGCCGCCGCGAAGAACCGAGGCTGCGATGCGGGTGAGGGTGTCGAGATCGTCGAGCGGATCGCCTTCGCTGGCCTGAACGGAGACGACGAGCTGTCCGCGAAGGGCTTCGATGGGCGAGTTTCGCGATCCGTCTGCGGCTGAAGACACGAAGGGCTTCTTTCTGTTGGGAACAGCTTATCTGCTCATCTTCCAGTCTTCAAATCGGGTCGTCTCCAAATGGCGTCGTCTTCAAATCGCGGTATCGTGGATGACATGAAGGATGAGGCGAGAGGTAAGCGAATGAACCGGCGCGAATTTATTTTCGGTTCGGCGGCGTTGTCTTTGGCGGAGCGGTTTGGACTGGCGGAGAGCGCAGAGGGTGGCAGGCTGCTGCTGGTGGGGACGCAGACCGCGGCCGGCAGCAGGGGAATCTATGCTTACTCGTTCGATGGCGCGAAGGGGGAGCTGAAGCAGATTGGGCTGGCGGCGGAGGCGGATAATCCGACGTTCCTGGCGCTGGGGCCGAATGGCAGGACGGTGCTGGTGGCCAATGAGCTTGACTCGTACGAGGGCAGAAGCAGCGGTGCGGTATCGACCTACTCGCTCGACCGGGCGAAGGCGCGGCTGACGAAGATCAGCGAGGTCGCTTCGCGAGGCGCCGGAACTTGTCATGTGGCGTTCGACCATACGGGACGTGCGGCGTTTGCGGCGAACTATACCGGAGGAAGCGCGGCTTCGTTTTCGGTGGGCGTGGACGGCAGGCTGAGTCAGGCGGTTTCGTTCGTTCAGTACGCCGGGCATGGGCCGGATGCAGAGCGGCAGAAGGGGCCGCATGCGCATCGGGTGACGATGTCGCCGGACAACCGGTTTCTGCTGGTCAACGACCTGGGGTTGGACGTGATCCACATCTACAGGCTGGATCCCGCGACTGCGAAGCTGACTGCGAACGAGCCGCCGGTGTGGCGGTCGCCGGCGGGTGCCGGGCCGCGTGCGCTGCGGTTTCATCCGAACGGCAAGTTCGCATACTGCGTCACTGAGATGAGCTCAAGTGTGGTGGTGCTGCGCTGGGATGCGGCGCGCGGAGCGCTCGAGACACTACAGGAGGTGGCGATGCGGCCTGCGGATTTTTCCGGTACGACAGGTGGAGCGGATATCGTGATCGATCGCGAGGCGCGGTTTGCCTATGCGGCGGACCGGTTCGACGACATTGTCGCCACGTTTTCGATCTCTCCCGGGGATGGGAGGCTGACGCTGTTGAATCGAACATCGTGCGGCGGGAAGGTGCCGCGTGATCTGACGCTCGATCCCAGCGGACGGTGGCTGCTGGTGGCGAATCAGGCTACGGACAATATTTCTGTGCTGAGCCGGGATGTGAAGACGGGGCGGTTGGGTGCGGCCGGGAGTTTTTCGTTGTCGAAGCCGCAATGCCTGGTGTTTGTTTGAGCGTTTTCTTTTTGCTTGGGTTTAAGGCGAGAGCAAAGACAACGACAGACGCAGATTCCCTGCGGGAATGACAACAAGAAAGCAAGGCAATAGCAACGGCGAAGGGTGGGTTGGTTTATATGCCTGCTATTGCCATTTGCGTTGGGGATGGAGTGCGGGCGCGCTCGTGTTCGAGGAGCCAGCGCTTGCGGTTGAGTCCTCCGCCGTAGCCGGTGAGCGAGCCGTTGGAGCCGATGACCCGGTGGCAGGGGACGATGACGCCTACGGGGTTGGAGCCGTTGGCGAGGCCTACGGCGCGGACTGCCTTTGGGCGGCCGATGCGGGTGGCGAGCTCGCCGTAGGAGATGGTGGCGCCGAGGGGAATCTCGCGGAGAGCCTGCCATACCTGGCGCTGAAACGGCGTGCCGTTGGTCTTGGTGGGCAGGTTGTCGATGGCGGTGAGATCGCCGGCGAAGTAGTTGCCTATGGCCTGCGAGAGGCCGTTCGGGTTGCGGGTGGGCGTGAGCTTGAATTTGCCTCTGCCGTAGTGACGGTCGAGGGATTTGAGCATGCGTACTTCGTGATCGGTCCAGTCGATAACGCGCAGGTTGCCGTCGTGGTCGGCGATGAGGATCATCTCGTCGATGGGAGTGTCGATGCGGTCAATGAGGAGTTCGAGAATCTCAGACATGTTTGCTCCTTTGGATTGAGCTTGCGGCGGCTTCGGAGGCCCAGAGGTGCTGGGCGGCGTAGGCTCGCCAGGGACGCCAGGCTTCGGCGCGGGTGAGAAGAGCTGCGGAGGTGGGGCGGGAGAGCTTGATTGGGGAGGGCCTTGGGCCGGAGCCGTTGGGATGGGAGACCTTGGCGCCGTCGAGTTTTGCTGCGCAGCGAAGCAGGCCGATGTCGGATGCGGGAAAGGCGTCCATCTCGCGCAGGGCACGGAGGGCGATGTATTGCGCGGTCCATTCGCCGACTCCGCGGATGGAGCTGAGGCGCGCGATGGCCTCTTCGATGCTGCCGAAGGGCCGGAAGAGATTGGGGTCGGCGGCTGCGGCCTGGGCGAGTGCCTGCAAGGATAGCTGCCGTGCCTTGGGCATGCCGAGGCCGAGGACGTTCGTTTTGGCGAGACGTTTTGCCGTGGGGAAGACGTGGGTGAGGCCGGGATGGGTGCGCGCGGCTGCGGGGATGGGCTCGCCGTGGAGTACGACAAACTGGCCGGCGAGGCGGCGGGCAGCTACGACGGTGATCTGCTGCCCGAGGATGGCGCGGACGGCGAGCTCGAAACCATCCCAACCGCCGGGTGCGCGCAGGCCGGGACGAGAGGCGATCAGGGGCGCGAGGAGCGGATCGCGGGAGAGATGCTCGTCGATGGTCTCGATGTCGGCGCCGAGGTCGAAGAGACGGCGGACGCGGGCGACGATGGCGGGGAGATGCCTGACGTTGGGAAAACGGATGGTGACGCCGAGGCTCTGGCGTTCCGGCAGATGCTTGACTTCAACGATGCCGATGGCGCCTTCGATCTCGACGGTTCGATAATAGGTTCCGTTCTCGACGACTTCGATGCCGGGGATGGCGCGGGCCTGAAGAAAGGCGAGCATCAAGTCCCAGTCGTAGGGCGCGCGGTAGCGAAGGCGGAGCGTGGCGGGGGCGTCGGCGTGGCTGATGGAGGTCTTGCGGCGGATGGCGCTGGGCGGGCGGTGGAAGAGATCTTGGAAGGTCTCGTTGAAACGGCGCAGGCTGTTGAAGCCGGCGGCAAGCGCGATCTGGGTCATGGGCATCCTGGTTTCGTGAATGAGCTGCTTGGCGAAGAGGATGCGGCGGGTTTGCGCGACGGCGATGGGCGAGGCTCCGAGGTGCTGGAGGAAGAGGCGGCGGAGCTGGCGCTCGCCGATACCGAGGCGGGTTGCGAGTTTTTCTACGGTTGCTGCGGGGCCGTCGAGGGCGCCTTCGGTGATGAGAGCGAGAGCGCGGGAGACGGTGTTGGAGGTTCCACGCCAGGAGGCGAGATCGGGGGCGGTCTCGGGGCGGCAGCGGAGGCAGGGGCGGAAGCCGGCCTCCTGCGCTGCGGCTGCGGAGCCGAAAAAGCGGCAGTTCTCGTACTTCGCGCTGCGGGCGGGGCAGACGGGGCGGCAGTAGATGCCGGTTGAGGTGACGCCGACGAAGATAAGGCCGTCGAAACGTGCATCACGGCTCTTGAGGGCGCGGTAGCAGGCTTCTTTATCGGGTAGCTCCATGAGGAAATTTTCTCACCCGGGAGAGGCGCGGACTCGCGGTTTTCGGACATCAATGGCGAGCGTCATGTTCAAGACCTGGGCCGGTGAGAGTTGACCTTCCTTTTTCCGGGCATATGGTTTTACGAGGCACGCAGGCGGACGGAAACGAAACATCGAGGAAAATGCATCTTCTATGGATAACCTGTTTGCGGGGGGACTCCTGTTAACTTCTTTATCATCAGGAGTTCACGATCCCGGTGCCTTTTTGGGCCCTTTTTCACGGCGTAGAGGCAACTCTATAATGGTTGACAAGCGGTCCCGGGTGTGGTGGACGGGAGGCCATTTTAATGTTCGAAAAAATGCTGTATAGCCCTTGAATTTCTTATACTTAAGGGATGGATACGAGACCCGGAAACGAACCCAAGATAGTCTTGGCAGGAAGGATCAAAGCGGCTGGGATTTTGACAGCGCTGGTCTTCCTGTCGGCCTTTGCGACGGACACCGTTACTTCGGCATCCGCGCTAGCGAGCGAACCGACCATGATGACGAGCGACGTCACGCCGGCTGAGATTGTTACGACCGTGCCCGCACCCAGGGCGACGGTCCTGACTCGAATCAAGAGCGGCATGGCTAGCTGGTACGGCTCGGTGCTGCAGGGGCACCTGACTGCCAGCGGCCGGCGCTTCAATATGTATGAATTTACGGCGGCTCACCGGACCCTGCCTTTTGGCAGCAAGGTGAAGGTGACGGATTTGAGGAATCACCGGTCGGTGGTGGTAACGATTACGGATCGGGGAGAGCTGTTCCCGGGACGGGAGATCGATCTGTCGTGGGGAGCGGCTTCGGAGCTGCATATGGTGAAGAGGGGCGTAGATCCGGTGCGGCTGGAGCTTATTACCGAACGCATTTAGTTTGAGAAGAAAGCTGGGGCTTTGGCGACGGGAGAAGAGCCCGAAGCTGAGGCCCCTCGCGATGTTTTAAGCCTCCAAAAACCGAATATTTTTTTTCGGGTGGAGTGGCGGTTTTTCAGGGCATTTTTGCGATTTCCACAGGCTAAAAGCGTGGTTCTTGGCTGGTAAGTGCGTGGACTTCTGTGGTGGAAACGTGGTGGTTAAACGCACATTTTCCGACTACAAAAATTCTCCTCTTTTTTGAGTTTTATTTTTGAGTGAGGCGACTGAGGAGAGCGTCGATCTCGGGGCGGTGGGGCATGGAGGGGGCGGTGCCGCGGCGGGTGACGGAGATTCCGGCTACGGCGCAGGCGAAGGTGGTGGCCTGGATGAGGTCGCGGCCTTCGGCGAGGGCGGCGGCGAAGCCTCCGTTGAAGGCGTCGCCTGCGCCGGTGGTTTCGACGACGGGGCCGGCGTCGATGGCGGGGATGTGGCGGGTGAGTGTGCGATTTTTGATGAGGGCGCCCTGGGCGCCGAGGGTGAGGATGATGTTGCGGGCGCCGCGATCGAGAAGGGCGAGGGCGGCTTGTTCGGCGGAGGCGAGGTCTGTGACGGCGATTCCGGTGAGGGCGGTGGCCTCGGACTCGTTGGGGGTGAGGTAGTCGCAGAGGGGATAGATGGAGTTGGGGAGGGTGGCGGCCGGGGCCGGATTGAGGATGGTGGGGACGTGGTGGGAGTGGGCGAGGCGGAGGCCGTGCTCGACCGTGGGGAGGGGGAGCTCAAGCTGGGCGACGAAGATGGCGGATGCGGCGATGAGGGCGGCAGCCTGGTCGACTTCGGCGGGGGTGAGCTCGAAACAGGCTCCGGGGACGACGATGATGGCGTTCTCTCCGCGGGCGGCATCGATGAGGATGGCGGCGGCTCCGGTGGGGTTGGGGCTGGAGAAGAGGAACTGGGTGGCGATGCCTTCGCTGCGGTAGAGGGTGCGGGCGATCTCGCCGAAGGGGTCGTGGCCTAGCTTGGAGATGAAGTTGACTTTTGTTGATCCGGGGACTCCGGCGCGGGCGGCGGCTACGGCCTGGTTGGAGCCTTTGCCGCCAGGGCCGAGCTGGAAGGACTGGCCCATGCGGGTTTCGCCCCAGGCGGGGATGCGGTCGATGCGGAAGGCGAGGTCGGCGACGTAGCTGCCCATGACGGTGACACTCTTGTTTGGCATCTTTGGCATTGGGGGTTTTCCTTCGGTTGAGTTATTGTCGCCTGCGGTATTGCCGCCGCGTGGTATTGCCGCCGCGTGGAGCGGAGATAGTATAGGCGGTATGCCGATTGATGCGAAGGTGCAGGCGATTCTGGATGCGGCGAAGGCGCGGGGCGGGAAGCCGATGGAGCAGAAGACTCCCGAAGAGCTGCGGGCGGAGCGGGCGGAGATGATGGCGCGGTTTGTGCCGATGCCGGAGTATGCCGGGGTGCGGGTGGAGCAGAGGATCATCGTTGTTGATGATGAGGCGGCGGGCGGCCGCGAGATCGCGGTGCGGATTTATCGGCCGGCTGGGGTGAGCGGGAGGCTCCCGGTGGTGGTGTACTTCCACGGCGGCGGGTTTGTGATGGGCACGCTGGATACACACGATCCGTACTGCCGGGGGTTGGCGACGGAGGCGGGGGCGATCGTGGTGTCGGTGGACTACAGGCTGGCTCCGGAGCATAAGTTTCCGGCGGGGGTGGAGGACTGCCTGGCCGCGACGGAGTGGGTGCTGGAGCATGTTGGGGAGCTGGGCGGCGATGAGCGGCGGGTGTTTGTTGCCGGGGATAGCGCAGGGGCGACGATGGCTACGGTGTCGGCTCTGCTGCTGCGCAATCGTGGGGACGCTGGACGGCTGGCGGGGCAGATTCTGCTGTATCCGGTGGCGGGATATTGTGATCCGCCCACGGCGTCGTATGTAGAGATGGCGACGGGATATGGGCTGACCCGGAGCGGGATGGAGTGGTTGTGGGGGCAGTATCTGAATCACAGGGACGAGGCGAAGGATTTTCGCGCGGCACCGCTGATGGCGGAGTCGCTGGCGGGGCTGCCGAGGGCGTTTGTGGTGACGGCGGAGTATGACGTGCTGCGGGATGAAGGGCAGGCTTATGCGCGGAGGATGGAGGCGGAGGGCGTCGAGGTGACGCATGTGTTTGCGGAGGGGATGAACCATGCCTTCGCGGCTTCGGCGGATGAGTTTCCGTTTTTGCCGCAGGCGAAGGAGATGCTGCGGAGGGTGGGGGCGTGGATAGCGTGGTAGGCCAGGCCGGGACTATCTGTCAGTTTAGAAGTTGTCATGGCTCCATGCTGCCAAGCCTAGTTAACCGGGCCGCTGGGTCACGAACTTTCCGATAATATGACTTTCCTTAGTTCAGCTAAATGATGCGAGGATGAGATTTGTTGTTATCCCTAGTGCCATTCGGGCTGCACCAAGGTTCGTCCGAGATTTTTTAGAAGGCAGAGTAAGACATGCGCGTCGGAAAGATTCTTGCTATCACCGTCATCAGTCTCGCCAGCTTTATTGTGATCGCTGTAGCAGCAGTTGCCATCACCTTTTTTGTGTCAACCCGGAGGGGAAACCAGCAGAATTTTGCGCCTCCTGAAGGCCAACAGGCCATTTCTCCAGTGGGAGATGAGGCTCTGTTCTCGCAATCTAGTGGAAACTCATCTTTTTTTTATCGCAAGAGCCCATCCAGCGGAACGAAGCAACGCCTCACGGCAGCGTCGAGCGGAATCGAATCCGAGGCGAGCTTTTCGCATAATGGCAAGCTTGTGGTCTATTCGTTTGCAAGTTCGCCGGATTCCAAGTCGGCGGTCTGGGTGGTGGGTGCAGATGGACGGAATCCGCATCCCATCACCGGCGTTGGCGAGGATGCACTTCATCCGGTCTTTTCTCCGGACGACTCAAGAGTGTTTTATGCAGCGTCGAGCATTACGGGGCACTACTCTCCAATCGTGCGTCCGGCAAGGCACGATTGGGATGTGTTTTCAGTTCCTGTTCAATCCGGTGCGGTACCTATGGCCGCTGGACCTACGCGGATCACTCATACATCTTTTTATGATCTGCGATCGCTCGACGTCGCAGCAGATGAAGTTAACCCAGGCGGAGCTAAAGTCCTGATCAGCACAAGCAGTTACCCTATCGGCGCCCTGCTCGAACAGTTCACCGGCGGAGCTTTAGGCAAGGACATGATATTTCAGCCACATGTGCCGGGTGAACCATCGGTGGGACCTTCGTTTGGCGAAGCGCGTTTCATACACCACGGTATGGATGTACTGTACCTTGCTGCAACGGATACTTCGGGTGGAGACTACGATTACAACGTTTACTCGATGAGTGATGTGACTGGCAGCGAGATCAAGCAACTCACGCACCTCAAGGGAGTGACAACGGATCTTAGGATCCTGCCCAACGGAAACGCGACTTTTGAAAACGGCGGTGCAGCTTACGTGCTGGATGTCAGCAGCGAGACGGTGAAGCCGTTCTAAGGGTCCGCCTTGCCTGGATGACGACGGGCGGACGGGATAGGCTTATGGTTGAGGTTTGAGCTCTAGAGGGCGGAGTGGTTCTGGAGAGTTCAGTCTGGTTTTTTGGGCTGCCACTTTTTGCGTTCGGGGGTGGGGGTTGGCGTGGGCTCGGCTTCAGTGACGGTTGAGGCGGGTCGTGCAGTTGCTGCCGGTGTTTTGGGCTGCCACTTTTTGCGGTCGGGTGTGGCGGCGGTTGATGGCGGCTGGGCTTCGATTGGCGGCTGGACTTCGGCTTGAGTGATGTTCTTGGATGACGATGGCTCGGGAATTCTTTCGGCGACAGGAGGGGCGGGTTTTGGCTGCCATTTTTTGCGCTCCGGAGCGGGAGGCGAAGGGTTGGTGGTTGTGGTTGAGAGGTTCTGAGCGACTGGGGCTGGGATGACGCTCTCGGGGTCCTTCGACTGCGCCCCTTTCGACTCGCCTGCGGCTCGCTCAGCGGCTTCGCTCAGGATGACGAGGTTTTGGGTAGTGGGCCGGATCTCGTGGCCGGGTTTGGTGTCGATGGTTGGTTTGGTGTCGATGGTTAGGGTGGTGAGGCCTTTGGCTTTGCGGACGCCTTCGAGGAGGAGTTCGGCTACGTCTTTGATGGCGATGTCT
>DATAVY010000187.1:0-20708 GCA_036267495.1 Edaphobacter sp. | reverse complement strand
TTGTCCCCGCTGCCCCCATAAACCGTGTCATCCTGAGCGAAGCGAAGGACCCCCGCATTTGCTTTTGCGGTTTACCTTCCGCCAAAGAGAATCCGGGACAATCCGTCGAAGCGATGTCCACCTTCCTTGCCTGAAAATTTTCCGCCCGGAATTCGCACGTCATCGAACAACAAAAAAAGCAGAGGTACTTGACAAATTAGCTCCTCCCATACCCCCCAAAAAAAAGAAAAAGCTCTCGTGACTCCTCCCTTTTCCCCAATTAAATGAAGACTTTACCCCCATGCATCGCTGATAATAAGAACTTTAACCTTGAATAACTCTGAAGGTCCGGACCTAAACCACCTGCAATGAAGACTTTGGGTACTTAGACCCGGGTAGGAGGGGCATGCCGGAACGTGCGTCCATGAAGAATAGGCCAAAGCAAAGAAAAAATCATCCAACAAGTGACAAGGAGCAAAGATGAGCAGCCAGCCGCCGCAGAATCTCGTACCCCCCTTTACCCGCGAAACCGCGGCAGCAAAAGTCCGCAAAGCCGAGGACGGATGGAACTCACGCGACCCCGAGAAAGTCGCCCTCGTCTACACCGTCGACAGCGTATGGCGCAACCGCGCCGAATTCATCAACGGACGCAAAGACATCGTCGAGTTCCTCACACGAAAATGGAAACGCGAACTCGACTATCGCCTCATCAAGGAAGTCTGGGCCTTCGACGGCGCACGCATCGCCGTGCGCTTTGCCTATGAGTGCCACGACGACTCCGGCAACTGGTACCGCTCCTACGGCAACGAAAACTGGGAATTCGACGAAAACGGGCTCATGCGCCGCCGCCACGCCTCGATCAACGATCTGCCCATCAAGGAATCCGAACGAAAGTTCCACTGGCCGCTCGGCCGCCGTCCCGACGACCATCCCGGCCTCTCCGAAATGGGACTATGACCACCGGAAGAACACCGGAATAGAGCTGGAGCAAACCGAAAACAAGTGGCTACCGCAACCTCAACCAAACCGCCCCTCAAAGCGATAGGTCCCCACCAGAGCCCCCTCACGCTCTGGCATCTCCTCTCCCTCGACGCACCCACAGTCGCCGTTCTCTGGACATGGTTCATCGCCTCCGCCAATCACGTCCGTCTTCCGCTCGCCTCCGCACTCGCCATGGCAATCACCGTCTGGATGCTCTATGCAGCCGACCGGCTGATGGATGCGCGCCTTCTCGACACCCACCCACCCCATCGCGAAGACCTCGAAGCCCGCCACTACTTCCACCGGCGTCATCGCACCGCTTTCCTCGCCGGAATCGCCCTCGCCTCCGTAGCCCTCGCGCTACTCCTGCCCCATCTCGAAGCCCAAGCCATTCCTCTCTATCTCATCCTCGGAGCCTTTGTCTTCGGTTACTTCATCCTCATCCACGCCACAGGTAGCGCCCATCGCCTCCCCAAAGAGATCGCCGTCGGCCTCTGTTTCGCCGCTGCCACCTTCATCCCCACCGTCGCCCTCCGCCCCGATCTCCGTCTCGCATTGCTACCCTCCGCGCTCCTGTTCGCTGCCCTCTGCAGTCTCAACTGCCTCTTCATCTACGCGTGGGAGCACCAGGATCACCGCCCCAACCGGCCCACCCATGCCGTCACCCAGCTCGCATTGAACAACCTTCCAGCACTAACCACCCTGCTCCTTCTGATCGGTCTCGCCCTCACCTTATTTGACGATCAAGCTCCTCAAACCATCCCTGCCGCGGCCGCCATCTCCGCGGCCCTGCTGTTACTCCTGCACAAACAGCGCGACTCCATCCCCCGAACCACCCTCCGGGCTGCCGCAGATCTTGCCCTCGCCACCCCAATCCTCCTGCTGCCCTTCCTTCAACGATGAGCAGGACCCTGCCTGACTTCAATCTCATCGCGAAGTCCTACCGCTGGCTCGAATTTTTCACTCTGGGCAAGACGCTCGAAAACTGCCGCAACCATTACCTTCCACAACTCCTCGGCTGCAAGCGTGCGCTCGTGCTGGGCGACGGAGACGGCCGCTTCCTCGCTCAACTCCTCAAACACAACTCCGACCTGCACGCCGACGCAGTCGACTCCAGCACCACTATGCTTCAACTCCTCCGCCAGCGCTGCGAAACAGCAATTCCAGACGCCAACACGCGCCTCCACACCCATTACGCAGATGCCCTCACCTTCCCTCTCGATGACTCAGAAAGCTCCTACGATCTAATCGTCACGCACTTCTTCCTCGACTGTTTCAACCAGGCTGATCTCAACGCTCTCATCACCCGCATCGCTCCAACCCTCGCTCCCAATGCCCTCTGGCTCATCTCCGACTTCCGCACCCCAAGCGGCCCGATGCACTTTCCCGCTAAACTCATCATCCGCAGCCTCTACCTCGCCTTTCGCGTCCTCACCGGTCTCCGCACCACGCATCTCCCCGACCATTCCGCGCCACTAACAAATGCCGGTCTCACCCGAATCTCCCATCGGCATCGCCTCGCAGGCCTGCTTACCACCGAACTCTGGCAGGCCTGACCACGCTCCGGCCCTCTTCCATCAAAGCCTGAAGCACCCATACAATCCCTTTATGCTGCGCACCCGCCCATCAGCGCGCCTCATCGCACCCGAAGATGGCATTGCCGTTCAGCCCATCCAGTTCACCCTCTTGCTGGCATCTTTCAGCCGTTTCTGGCAGCTCACTTCTCAGCCCGTCTTCTATTCTTCAACGATCCCCATCTTCGGGTTGAGCGATCTGCAATGCCCTACTCAACCCGCTCCAGAAGAACCCCGCCCGCCGGTCACACACGAACCAATCTCAGACCCTGAACCCGCATCACCATCGCTCGACGAGCCCGATCCCGGAGTCTTCCACCACCAGCCCACTAAACCGCCGCAATAGTCCAACAGCTTACCGTGTATTCGCCGCATAACCCCGCGAAACACGCGCTACGCTAAAATACTTCCAGATTATGAACTTGTACATCCTTCGACACGCCAGCGCTGGCCTGCGGCGTCCCAATCCACTGCTCGATACTAAGCGCCCCCTCGATAAAGAAGGCAAGAAGCAGTGTCTCCAACTCGCCCAGGTGCTGAATGCCCTGGATATTCAATTTGATCTCATCGTCTCAAGCCCGCTCAAGCGCTGCCTTCAGACCGCCTCCCTCATTGGCACTGAAACCGGCTATGAAGCCAAAATTCAGCACTCCACCGCGCTCGCCCCAGCCGCCACTCTCAAAGACTTTCAAAAATTGCTTCGTGAGTGTTCCAAACACGAAAATCTTCTGGTTGTCGGACATAACCCGAACCTCTCGCTCTTCCTCGGCTCGCTCCTTGTACCTAACTCCGGTCCCGAAGCCAGGATCCGGCTTCGCAAGGGCTCGCTGGCTCGACTCGTGTTCACTCGCGGTCCAGCCACGTTGCAGGGGCTGCTCGATCCCCGCACCGTCCGCGCTCTCTACGCGACTTCAACAAAGAGCTCCCGGCGAAAGATCTCGCGAAAATAGGCCGCCTCCTTCCGCAACGACCACGCCTCCAGCTCCGCTCCACCACGCCCCGGCACCAGTTCCAGTAGCACTCGCTTCGGATAAACATGGGTCCGCACCTGCAACACTGCGCTCGCCCGGTCCTGATTCAATGCGACCGCAAGCCTCAGCAAAACCACCGCCCGCGCCACGTGAGTATGTTCTTCGCCGCGAATCCACCGCATTGGACGGTCCATCGGCTCGGGCCGGCTCTTCCCCATATACCGCGCAATTGCACTCACGATCATTCGCTGCTCGGGCGAAAATCCAAAGATCTCCGAGTTTGCAATGATGTATTGCGTGTGCCGATAATGCCCCTGGTGATTCATGAACTTCCCCACATCCTGCATCATCGCTGCCGCCTCCAGCCATAGTCTGTACTCCTCGGGCAGCTCGTGCACTCTCGCCAGCGCGTCGAATAGTTCCACCACATGCTGCCGCACCGGCTCCACCTTGCGCTGTTCGATGTTGTAGCGCTCGCATACCTCCAGCACTCCCGCCCATCGCTCATTTTCGATCTTCTGATGTACCGAGGTCCTCAGGTCCGCCTCCGCAAGCATCTGCGCCAGCACACCATCCCGCAGCCCCAGCGGAGAATAGCGAAGTCCCTTCAACCCCATCCTCTCCAGCAGATCCGCATACACCAGCGATCCGCCGACAATGATCTCTGACCGTCGGGGACCGATTCCCGGCACTGCTTCCCGTTGCGCGTTGTTCATCTTCGCCAGCCGGTCCGCGAGCTTTCGAACCTCCGCTGTATCTGCTGTCATCGCGCCCATACGCTCCAGACGCTTCTTCGCCAGCGTCTTTTTCGCGGCTCTGCCCTTGCGCACGTGCCCACTCGCCTCAGCCAGCGCAGCCGCCGTTCCCGATGTCGCGATCACCAGCCCAACCCGCGGAGCTCCCAGCTTCTTCTCCGCCCGCCGCAGCTCCCGGTCGATATACTGCTTCAATCGCGCCACATCCTCCTTCGCCGGCGGATCGCTGCGCAAAAACTCCTCCTGCAGCCGCACCGCCCCCAATGGCATCGTCACCATCGTCTTGATTCGTCCCCCGTCGGAAACCGTCACCTCGCAGCTTCCACCCCCCAGGTCGATCAACAGGCATTTTCCCCGTGCTCCCACCTCATGCGTCAACACACCAAGATGAATCAGCCTTCCTTCTTCCAGCCCCGAGATCACCTCGACATCCCATCCCGTCGTCGACTTTACCCACTCCGTAAACGCCGCCGCATTCCTCGCATCGCGCATCGCGCTCGTCGCCACCACGCGAATCTTGTCCACCACGTGCAGCTGCACCGTCTTGTGAAATCGCTTCAGCGCGCGAATCGTCGCCGCCATCGCCTCCGGAGAGATCACACCCGTCTGAAAGACACTCTCGCCCAGCCGCGTCACCTCGCGGTCTTCGTGCAGCGTCTTCAGCCGATGCATCTGCACCGAAGCGATCTTCAACCGGCAGGAATTCGATCCAATATCCACTGCAGCAAACGTAGGCATTCCCTCTACATCACCTCAGACGGAAAATTCCCGCCATCTGCAGATTACATCCATAGTCATCCAATGCCATGCATCCCACTCATAAACAAGTTGCGTGATCGATCGCATAGCGATTTATCCTGAAAGTGCATCGGGAACTCATGTCGAATCCAATCCTCATCGAAACTGCCGTCGACGGTCCCGCAACCCTCTACACACGCGCACCTCGCCGTACCGCCGCTCTGCTCGTTCTTAGCGGCCTCTGGCTGATCATCTTCTTCGCCGCTCTTTTCACGCCGCCTCTGCTTGACGATGCCGACGCGACCCACGCCAACGCCGCTCGCCACATGGCCCTCACCGGCGATCTCGTTACTCTCCACGTCAACGGCATCCGCTATCTCGAAAAAGCTCCGCTTCCCTATTGGCTCGTTGCTCTTAGCTTTCGCGTCTTTGGCTTCAACACCTTCGCCGCTCACTTGCCTCAAGCAATCGGCGTTCTCCTACTCGCGCTCCTCGGCTTCCACTGGGCATTCCGCGCCTTCAATCCCCGCGCCGCCTTCTATACTGGCCTCGCCACTCTCACTTCTGTCGGCGTCTTTCTCTTCACCCGCTATTTCATCCCTGAAGTCCTGCTCTCTCTCTTCCTCTGCATTGCCTTGTACTGTCTCCTGCGATCTGTCGAAGACACCAAATCACCTGTCTCTCTTGGTACGTGGGAGAAAAAAGAAAACGTCATCCTGAGCGAAGGCGTCGCTTTTACCGGCGCAGTCGAAGGACCTGCGGTTAAATTTGCCACTGCCCGTTCTCTTCCAGACAAGCCACGCTCCTCCCCCGCCGCCAACGCCTACCTCATGTGGGCCGCTCTCGCTCTCGCCGTCTTAACCAAAGGTCTCGTCGCCCTCGTCTTCTTTTTCGGCGCAGCCATACCGTACCTCATCCTCAGCGGCGACTACAAAAACTGGCGCAAACTCAAACCATTCTCCGGCGCTCTTCTGTTCCTGGCAATCGCCGCCCCCTGGCACATCCTCGCCGGTCTCCGCAACACCGGCGGCATGAATGGCCACGGCTTTTTCTGGTTCTACTTCGTCAACGAGCACTTCCTCCGCTTCCTGGGCAAGCGCTACCCGATGGACTACAACAAGCTCCCCAGCTCTCTCTTCTGGAGCCTCCATCTCGTCTGGCTCTTCCCCTGGTCGCTCTTCTGCGGAGTCCTCTTCGCCCAGACCGTCGTCAGTTTCAAACGCTTCTACAAGTCCAATCCCATCGCCGAGCACATCTCCTACTGGCAGCCCTTCGCCATCGTCGTCGTCGGCATCGCACTGCGCGACACGGTTCACATCCCATACCTCTTCACCGTCTTCATTGCTCTGCTCGTCTTCCTTGTCTACGAACTGCGGCGCCGCCAACTCAACTCCCCCGCCGGCACGCCACTCCTTCTCACCTTCACCTTCGCGCAACGAACCACTTTGCTCCTCGCTCTCTACGCCGCACTCGTCCTCGTCTTCTTCTCCCTCTCCACAAACCAGGAGTACTACACCTTCCCCGCCTATCTGCCGCTCCTGATCCTCCTCGCCGCGGCACTCGCATACGCTGAAAACAGCTACTCCCAGGATCGACCCGCCCGCCGCTGGATCAGCGCCCGCGGCATGATTATGATCGCCCATGCTACCTTCACCATCCTCGGCATCGCCATCGCCTTCACCCTCCTCTACGGCCTCTGGACCTCCCGCCACCTCCCCTTCATCCCCGACATCGGCGACCTCCTCGCACACCGCGGCGTCGGAGACTACACCCTCTCCATGTCAGCTCTCTTCGACCTCACCGGCCCCAGCTTCGCCGCACTTCGTCTGCCCGCCGCGCTCGCCGCGATCGCATTCCTGTTCGGCCCTCCCGCAGCGTGGCTCTTCCGTTCACAGCGCCGCCACCTCGCCGCCACGACAACCATCGCCCTGACTTCAACGATCTTCTTCATCGCAGCCCACATCGCCTTCGCCCGCTTCGCTCCGATGCTCTCCTCGAAAGATTTTGCCGAAACCATTCAGCAACTCGAAGCCAGCCATATCATCTCCCCGCAAAACGAAGTTCTCCTCTACGGCGATCAAGCCTATGGCTCGTCGATCCCGTTCTACCTCGGCCGCCAGGTTTTGCTCGTCGACGGCCGCTCCACCTCGATGCTCTTCGGCAGCACCTTCCCGGACGCCCCGCCGATCTTCCTCACTCCGCACGATCTCGTAAACGCCTGGGGCAAAGACGAACGCAAAATTCTCTTCGTTCCGATTGGAAAGCGCGACGAGGTTGACCACCTCCTCGGCAACAATAAAGTTCTCCTCAAAGAAAGCTCCGGCAAGGCCCTCTACACCGACCGTCCGTTAGACAAATCCAACTGAAGACTGAGAACCGACCACTGACCGCGCACGCCCAACTTGCCCCCCGCCGCTGGAGTCCACGCTCCATCGTCATTCTTCTCCTCGCCTGGTTCCTCCTCCAGATCGGCGGCCTCTTCACCCCCGGCCTGCTCGATGACGTGGACTCCGTCTACATCGAGATCGCCCGCGAGATGCTCCGCCGTCACGACTACGTCACCCCATACATTGACGGCATTCGCTTCTTCGACAAGCCCCCGCTGATGTATTGGATGGCCGCCGGTTCCATGCATCTCTTCGGCATTCATGACTGGGCTGCCCGCCTTCCCCTCGCCCTGGCCGTTCTCGCACTTCTCTTCGCCGTTTATGCACTCGGCATCCGCCTCTTCGCGGCAATCTCCCCAGCCGAATGCCCCGACCGCGCAGGCTTCTACGCCGCACTGATCATGGCCACCAGCATCGGTACATATCTCTACACGCGATTTTATATTCCAGACATCCTCCTCGCGCTCTGGATGACCCTGGCAGTCCACCTCTTCCTCATCGCCCTCGATCGCATTCACGCAACCCCATCACGAAGCGCTCTCCTCCCCTGCCTCGCCTTCGCCGCCATAATGGCCTTGAATGTCCTCACCAAAGGACTGATCGGTCTCGTCTTCCCCATCGGCTTCGTCCTCCTCTACCTGGCCATCACAAGGCAACTCCATCTCCTCCTCAAACTCCATCTCCTCGCGAGCACCGCCGTCTTCCTCCTGATCGCCGCTCCCTGGCACATCCTGGCCGCCATTCGCAATCCCGCAATCGCACTCCCCGCAAACATCGGCCTCCCCGCAACTGGAGGGTGGGCCTGGTTTTATCTCTACAACGAGCACATCGCCCGCTTCCTTTCCAAACGCATCCCCCACGACTACGGCCTCACCCCCGTCTGGCTCTTCTGGCTCTATCTCATCCTTTGGATCATGCCCTGGGCCATCTTCCTTCCCCCTGCCATGGCCAATCAAATCCGCATCCTGCGAATTCGCGCCTTCACCGCCGCCCGCCACCACGAAGCAGCCCTTTCCCTCATGCTGTGGGCTCTGCTCGTCCTCTGTTTCTTCACCCTCTCCAACCGTCAGGAATACTACAGCCTCCCAGCCCTTCCCGCGCTCGCGATCATGATCGGCTGCACCCTCGCACAAGCTGACCCTACACAATCCACCGCAGCAACATCCATAAATCGAATCATCCTCAACTGGCACCTCTACACCCTCGTCCCACTCACCACGCTCCTGGCCATCGTCTGCGCATACTTTGCCCTCACTGCACCCCACCCCGCACCAGGCGCCGACATCGTCTCTCTCCTCGCGATGGCCGGCAGTACCGAGGCCTACAATCTTTCTCTGAGCCACATCACCGACCTGACTGCCGCCGCCATGGGCTTCTTCCGAGGCCCTCTCGCCGCCACGTCTGTCGGCATGCTGGGCATAGGACTCGGCAGCTATCTCTTCCGCCGCCGAGGCCGCACCTACGCAGCAAACCTCACACTCGCCGCCGCGATGATCGTAACCCTCCTTGCCGCACACGAAGGCCTCGCCCGCTTCTACCCCATTCTCGGCTCAAAGGGCCTCGCTCTCGCCATCAACCAGGCCCAGCACCAGCCCAGGCCAGACGATCTCATTCTCATCGACGGCGAGCTCACCTCTGGCTCAACCCTGATCTTCTACACCGGCCAGCAAGTCCATCTCATCAACGGCCGCATCAACGGTCTCTGGTACGGCAGTTTCTGGCCCGACGCCCCACGCCTCTTCGAAACCGAGGACTCGCTCCGTCAACTGTGGGCCAGCCGGCGCCGTATCTTCCTCTTCACCTACAACCCCATCGCCCGCACAAGAGATCTAGCCCCTTACGGCCCAATTCACACCCTCGCCAGTGCCGGCGGCAAAACCATTCTCACCAACTACTAATCCCTGAACTAACGTCGCTCAGGATCAGAAGCAAGCCGATTCGTTGCGAAGCTTGCCGCGGCCCCTGCAGCGCGATGCATCCGGCCACCATCCACCAGCTCATAAATCTCCCCGCGCCACTGAATTCGATTACTCGCATAACTCAACACCCAGATCAGCGCACCGATCAAGTCGCGTAGCGGGAACAAAACCATCGCCGCCAGAATGCGCTTCTCCCGAACCACATACCGTCCCACCACAAATGCCTGAAGGCTTCTCCCCAGCACACTCCCCAGCAGCGCGCACCACCCCAGCACCGGCATTCCCAGCATCAGCGCACCCGCCCACGCCATCACGCCAAACGGCACCCCGAACGTAAGGCCCGTACCGAAGTGTCCCTTCGGCCGCGAGAATCGCGTACTCTTCATCCACCGCACCTGGTGCTTCATCGAATCCACAAAGTCCGCCTGCAGCACCATATGATCGATCGCGTGCCCACTCAGCACCACTTTGTGGCCATTTCTGGCAATCCAATTTCCCAGCACGAAATCGTCGGCGCAGTAATCTGCAATACTCTCGAATCCGCCCATCTCCTCTACCCGGGCGCGCCGCGTCACCATCGTCGGACCCAGCGCAAACTCCACCGGTTCAACCAGGCTGTCCGCACAGATGCCCGAACTCATCTCGATCGTCATCCCTACAGCTTCCAACTGCGACCACAGTCCGCCCTTGACTACTACGCCGCGGTACAAACATGTCGAACAGCCAACCTGCTCCTCGGCAAACGGCAATACGATCCTGCGCAGGTAGTCCGGCGTGACCCGCACATCGCTGTCGCTGATCGCCCAAAGATCATGCGTCGCCATCTTCGCCATCGCCGCCAGCGAGCAGACCTTCGCATTCGCCGCCCAAGGCTTTCCGCTGGTCACAAACCGGCTCGTAATCTCCGGATACTCCGCAGCGACCCGCCTTGCAATCTCCAGCCCCTCATCCGCGTCGATGCGTGCGCAAAATAAAACCTCTACCCGCGAAACGCCATTCTCCATCGTCGCCAAGCCTTCCCGCGCAACATGCTCGAGATAATCTTGCTCGAAAAAGGTCCTTAGGTTCTCCTCCAGCCCTACCTCACCCCCATGCAGTGGCTTGAACAAACTGATCTTCGGCAGAAACTCCGGCCACTTCCCCAGCCGCGCGTCCTCCTCCACCGCCTCGCGCCGAAAACGTCGAGCCCCAACCAGAACCATCCCGAGATAAACACTCGAGGTAAGCAGGCCGAACAGCCCGAACAATAACAGTCCCCAATGTGCTGCGGACATCAACCGCCTCCAACTGAAGCAACCTGCTCAGTAATTTAAAATTGCCTGTTTCTACATGACCGGCGACAGTTCCCTGAGAATCTTGACCAATAACTGTCGGAACCTTTTACTTTGACGCCGGGTGAGCCTCACAAGTTCCGAATTATTCAACGGCATACTTATTGCGGCTCCTCCACCCGGCCGCCATGCTTCAACGTATAAATCTTTCCGCGGTAATAAAATTTATCTCCTCCATAGCTCCCCAGCCAAAGCACGCTCCCCAGCAAATCCCGCAATGGATACAGCAACATACCCCGCACCCACTCCTCATCTCCCATCACCTGCAAGATCGCCGCGGCCTGCAGCCACCGGTTCAAAACCATCCCCGCCAGCCACACCACACCCAGCAGCGCGTGTCCGCTCAGCAATCCCCAAATCAGTCCCAGCAACCCAAATGGCATCGCGAACGTAAGCACCGACCCCAGATGACCCAACGGCCGCGACCGCCGCGTACTCTGCATCCACCGCAACTGATTCCGAAACGACAACCCAAACGGCGTGTCCTGCACCATCAGCCGGACCACGTGCGTCGCCATCCCCACTCCAATCCCCTGCGCTGCCAGCCGATTCCCTAGAACAAAATCATCGGCATAAAACTGCCCCAGCTCTTCAAACCCGCCCGCCTTCTGAAAAGAATTCTTCCGCACCGCCATCGACGCGCCCAGCGCAAACTTCGTCCCCTCCAGCATATCGGCCACAAGCACGCCGGAGGTCATCTCCACGCTCTTACCCACTGCATCCAGCTGCGCAGAGAGACCGGCCTTCGCGCCTCGGTCCGCCGTCCCCAGATACACGCACGAAGCCAGTCCCATCTGCGGATCCCTCAGGTTCTGCACCATCTCACGCAAATAATTCTTCGTCACCCGAACATCCGCATCGCTCGTGATAAATAGCTCATGCCTCGCCACCGAATCCAACTTCGCCAGCGAGTACACCTTGGCATTGTGGAACTTCGCCGTAGGCTCCCCGCACGTCACATACCGCGCGTTCACCTGCGGATATCGGGCGCCGACCTGTTGCGCCAGTTGCAACCCTTCGTCGCTCTCCTGCCGCGCGCAAAACAGCAGCTCGAACTCCGGATAATCCTGCTCAAAAAACGATTCAATATTCCGCTCCAGCCCCGGCTCCATCCCATGCAACGGCTTCAATACGCTCAACGGTGGCAAAAATGTCGCTGCCGCATGATCCTCCCGCCGCCTCCGCACTCCAAAGCGCGCCGCAGCCGCTATCACCATCAGGCAATAGATCGTGGAGGTCACCGTCCCGCACATCGCGACCCAAAACAATATCTGAAGCAACAGACTCATCGCACTTTTACCTGCGTTTCAGTGCGAACCGCACTCCCTACGCAGCTTTAAAGTCTATCGCAATCCAAGCCGCCATCGAGCGAGATGACGATAGCGATGTCGTACGAAGCGACACACCAGCATATGCTGGGCATATTATTTGGACATGGAGATCAAACGCAACGGTTCGCAACCCTCCGCCAAAGGACCTTCCGATTGGTTCACAGGCACAGTACGAATCGATCCCCTCTTCCAGGCGCCGGATCCAGCATTTGTTCAGGGTGCAAGCGTTACCTTCGAACCGGGCGCGCGGACCGCATGGCATACCCACCCGCTCGGCCAGACACTGATCGTCACAGCCGGCTGTGGCTGGGCTCAGCGCGAAGGCGCTCAGATCGAGGAGATCCGTCCCGGCGATGTGGTCTGGTTTTCTCCCGGCGAAAGACACTGGCATGGAGCTACCCCGACGACAGCGATGACCCATATCGCCATTCAGGAGAAGCTCGGCGGAAAAGTTGTCGATTGGCTCGAACAGGTGACTGACGAGCAATACCGTGCCAGAAAGTAGCCGCGCATGTCAGACCGATCCGCTGCCCGATAATCCAACTCAAAGGGAAATCGCTTCCCTGATTCAGAATTACTTCTTCTTCCCCATCTTCGCCGGAGCCACCTTCACGGTCGGCATCACGACCGGACGCCGCATAGGAATCAGCCCCACCTCAGGCTGTTGCTGTTGCTGCATCCGCGTCAACATCTCCGTCCGCACATAATCCACAAACCCCTGCATCTGCCGGTTCATCTCCTCCATCCGCTCCCGCATCTGGAGCACAATTGCAATCCCGGCGATGTTTACCCCCAGGTCCCGCGCCAGATTCAAAATAAATTCCAGCCGCTCCAGGTCTTCATCTGTATAAAGCCGTGTATTTCCTTCGCTTCGCGACGGCCGCAGCAATCCTTCCCGCTCATACAGGCGCAGCGTCTGCGGATGAATCTCATACATCTCCGCCACCGACGAAATCATGTACGCGCCCTTGCTCTTCCGCTTCGTAGCCATCGCTCTGTCCTAACTGGCACGTGCCCGGTCGTGCCGTTTTCCTGCAGCAGTCGCTTCCATGCTGGTCTTCTTCAGAAGACGAAGAGCTTCGTTCACAGCTTCGGCGCTCGGAAACGAATCAAACAGGTCTGGCTCAATCAAAATCAGATTGTCCAGCGCTTCAATCGAGCCGGTATATTTCCCCCGGACCCCGCCGGAGAAATCGACTTCTTCGGGCATATCGTCATACTCTGTACCATTTGCCTTCTTCATATCCTCTCCTCTCGGTGGCGGTCGCATCTCGCGCGCTGATAATTCTAATAAATTCATCCTCTTCCGTATGCGCAATGGCAAGCAGGCGTTTCTCTCGAGTCTCTCCTAGACTAAAAAATCTCATTTCATCCACAGGATGGCGATCATCGACCTTCGTCACCATCAATGGATCGAAGAAGATTCGCTCGCTTCCGGAAATGATACTCGATGTTTCCTCCGATTGATCGCGGCCTTCTTCTCATCCCATACAATCCGGCGCATACTGCTGTCCTCCGGAAAAGTGTACCGTTATCCCATAGGAAACTTTTCTCCGCCGACGCAATAATCAAGACAATCTTCGACCGAATCAAGCATCCAACACTCATGAAGAAGTCTCGGGCCATCCTCCACACTGCACAGATCCTCACCGGCGTCGCCGCAGCAGCCGCTGCCTACTCTCTTAAGTCCAACGCCCTCAAACGCCGCCCGGGCCAGGTCGTCGTCATCACCGGCGGCTCCCGCGGCCTCGGTCTTGCTCTCGCCGAACGCTACGCCCGCTCCGGAGCCAGACTTGTTTTGGCAGCGCGCGATGTTGAAGAACTCATCACCGCCCGTCACACTCTCCTCGATCGCGAAGCCATCCAGTCCCCCGACGATGTCCTCCTCATCCCAGCCGACCTCACCGACGCCGCCCAGGCTGTCATGCTCATCGACCACGCCATCGGCCACTTCGGCCGCATCGACATCCTCATCAACAATGCCGGCATCATTGAAGTAGGCCCCGTCGAAAACCAGCCCCTCGCCGCCTACCGCCGCGCCATGGCCACTAACTTCTTCGCCGCGCTCCACACCACCCACGCCGTGTTGCCCCATCTGCTCCGCCGCGACCATATTCACGGCGACGCCGCCATCGTCAACATCTGCAGCATCGGCGGCAAATTCGCCACGCCTCACATGCTCCCTTACGTCGCCAGCAAGTTCGCCCTCGTCGGTTTCTCCGAGGGCCTCCACGTCGAACTCCGCCACAAAGGTATCCGCGTCACCACCGTCTGCCCTGGCCTCATGCGCACCGGCGGCGAAGCCCACGCCAATTTCAGCGGACAGACAAAGAAAGAGCAGCGCTGGTTCAACCTCGCCGCCAAAACACCTATACTCGCCGCCTCAGTCCGCCACGCTTCCAACAAAATCTACTCGGCCGTTGCCGCCGGCCGCGCCGAAATTACCATTACTCCGCAAGCCTGGCTGGCCGCCCGCATCGTCGGCATCGCCCCCGCCACCACGCAGTATCTCGCCAGTCTCGCCAACCACCTTCTCCTGCCCAGCCCATCCAACGCCGACCAGTTTGACCTCGGCTTCACCCTCAAAATCTCTACTTACGAAACCTTCGACGTAGGACCCAACCCAAAAGAAATCTAGTTCGGATCACACCGCCGCAAACAACCCCTCCCGCGGCTCCTCTGGATTCAGCTTCGCCAACTCCCTCAATATCTCCTTGCTCCGCTCATCCTGCACCTTCGGCACTACGATCTTCACTTCAACGATCTGGTCCCCCCGCGCACCCTCCTTGGAAGCCGACGGCACACCCTTCTCCCGCAGTCTCAGCTTCTGCCCCGTCTGAGTCCCCGGCGGAATCTTCAACTGCGTCCGTCCCCCACCCTCATGCGCCCCGTCTCTGTGAGTATCGATCGTCGGCACGTCGATCTTCGCTCCCAGCGCTGCTTCTGTCATCGTAACCGGAACGGTTACATAAATATCATCGCCCGTCCGCGTAAACACCGGATGCGTCCCGGCCTTGATAATCAGGTACAAGTCTCCGGCAGGCCCGCCGTTCGTCCCCGCGTTGCCCTTTCCGGCCAGACGAATCCTCTGCCCATCCCGAGTTCCGGCTTTGATCCGGAAATCCAGCGGCTCCCGCTTCACCACTACGCCTTCACCATCGCAGGTTGGACATGCATTCTGCACCTTGCCCAATCCTCCGCATCGCGGGCATTGGATATTGAACTTCATCCGTCCGCCCATCTGCGTTACCTGTCCCGACCCATGGCACTCCGGGCACTCCACGCTTCCCCCCGTCGTCGATTTGCCCTTGCACGTCGGACAGATCTCCTGTCGCTGAATCTCCAGCCGCGCGATGCCGCCCCGCACCGCGGTCCAGAAATCCACGCTCACCTGATACTCAAGATCGGTTCCCGGCTGCGGCCCACGCGCGGCCCGCTTCTCGCCATTGAACATCCCGCTGAAAATATCCTTGAAGCTTCCGCCAAACCCTCCGCCCGGCTGCTGCTCCGCCCGTCCACCTTGAAAGTCCGAAAAATCAAACCCGCCAAAATCGAACGGAACCTCCTGCCCCGCACGTCCTCCCGGTTGCGTGCTATATCCACGATGCGCACCTCCACCGCCATATCCGCCGCGAGCCGCGGCCTCGGCCGCAGCCGGATCGATATTGTCCGAGTAGAACCCAAGCTGGTCGTAGATCTTTCGCTTCTTGTCGTCGCTCAAAACATCATTGGCCTCGGAGATCTCCTTGAACTTCTCCTCCGCCTTCTTATCGTTTGGATTCACATCCGGGTGATACTTGCGCGCCGCCTTGCGAAACGCCTTGCGAATCTCCTCCGTCGTCGCCGTCTTCTTCACACCCAGCGTGCTGTAGTAGTCCTTCGTCTGTGTCGCCATAGTCATTCGCCTGTTTCTTTTTTCGTCAATTTCCTATTGATTGCATAAACATTTAAAGTTTCCATTCATCAAACGCCACTCTCCAAACCAGCGTCAGAAAATAACACTCATCGTTTACTTGATAATAAAACGATTCGCACTCTGCTTTCGTCGCCTCATTCCCATCGCACTCCTCTTATACAACCTATACACCTGATAAAACCTTCAAACCCATATCGCGTTGGGAAGCACGTCGCCAATGCATGCCAAGCTCAACAGTAGGGCGTAGAGAGAGTCTGCATGATCCCATCTAAAATTAGAGCGGCGTCCGGAAATATCTCTTCCGCGACGGTCCATTCCACAACGTCCAGACATCTCCCGTTCTCCGCTATCCATCTCTCCCGCTCTCTCGTCTTCATCGCTCTTCTCGCGCAGATCATCGTCGCCTGGCGCTTCTGGTATCTCACCTGGGACGACTCCGCCATCACGCTCGGCTTCGCCCGCACCTTTGCCCTTACCGGCAGAATCGAACCAACCCCCGGATCCGGAATCGTCGAAGGATACTCCACCACGCTCTGGATGCTCCTCATGGCGATGGCCGCAAAGTTCGCCGCGACTCCATCAGCCCTCCTCGTCGTCGCCAAAATCTCCACGCTCCTTCTCAACCTGGCCAACATCCTGCTCATGCGCCGCTGGTTTCTTACCTGGACCACGGAAACCGTCGCCAACCTCGTTGCCGGAAGCGTGGGTTGCGGACTCATGTTTTACGAAACCATCAACGGGATGGAAACTCCTCTCGTCCTTGCGCTGGTGCTCGTCATGCTTCTGCTCTTTCCCCGGCCAGATCGAGCGTCCCGATTCTGTTACCTCTTAGCCGGATCGGCCTTCCTGCTTATCCGTTGGGAAGCCGCCTGGCTTCTCGTACCCTTCGTGCTGGTCGAACTCAACGCCGAACTCAACCCCAAAATCAACCCCAGGCGCAAACCAAACCGCGCTCTCCTTTCCGCCGCAACCTGGCTCACCGTCTTTCTTCTCTCCAATCTCGCCCGCTGGCGCTACTTCGGTTCCCTCCTGCCCAACACCATCATCGCCAAACGCGGCATTCCCTATACGGCGTCCATTCCCAGCCTTGAGATTCACCGCCATCTTCAAGATCCAATCTTCATCCTCACCTCATCCAAAATCTTCGTCATCGTCAGCATCGCCAACCTTCTCTACGATCGTTTTGTGCTCAAACGCCCCGGCACCCTTCCCGAACTTTTCCGTTCTTCCTTCCGCGATTGCTGGCAGCTTCGTTTCGCCGTTCTCTTCACCGTCTTCTCGCTCATCCTCACTGCAGCAATCGGTACAAACTGGGGACCGCCGGTTCGCTCCTTCTACCCCGCCTGGCCCTTCCTCTTTGGTCTCCTTCTTCTGCCCCTCTCCCAGCTCCGCACTCGTACGCTCGCCTGGGCAACCGCCGCCCTATGCGTCTTCGCTCTCCTCCGGATGACCGTCCACGTGCAGGAGCTGAAAGCATGGCAGGCGCCCGTCTACATGCCCGGCACCACCGTCTCCCGATTCGAAACCGTAGCCTCTGTGTTGTCCGATATCGAATCCGCATCGCATCACGAGCACCTCGTCTACGCCGGCCCCGACATGGGCGCCGTCATGCTCTTTACCCATGGTGTGCAGGTCATCGACCTCGGCCTGCTCTGCGATCGCTTCCTCGCCCGCACACGCTATACCGCCATCAACTCCTACGTCCTCGAGCAGCGGCAGCCCGATGTCATCGAGGTCCATGAAAACTGGACCCAGCTCGCGAACCTCGAAGCCTATCCGCTCTTCTTCCAGCGTTATCGCCCCGTCTACGTCCACGGAATCCGCACCTTCCTCGATCGCAGCCTGATCGAATCGATCGACCCGTCGCGTCTCAGTGAAAAACCCTTCCAACCCGACGGCCGTCCCGACAAAAGCGAGCTTCAACAAAACTCCCTGCTCAAGTACACCAAGGACGATTTTCGTCTCAACAAGGACTTCGGCACCTACCTCATCCTCAACTAGAGAATGTTGTAAATGCTATACAGCGAAAACGCTTGTCATTCTGACCCTGAGCTTGTCGAAGGGAAGAACCCCCGCACTTCGTCTTTGCTTTTGCTTGTTCTTTGCAGTTCTACGCCGATTCGAAAGTTGCTCTAAGAAAGCGCCTTCGACCTTAGTTTCATTACGCAGCCTGGAGTTTCATTACGCCGCCTGACAAACCGGACACCAGAACAAATTTCTTCCCGCCATCACTTCAGTCAAAATCGTTGTCCCGCAAACAAAGCAATGCCTCCCCTGCCGCCGGTACACATAGTGCGTCTCTTCCTTCAGCGCGGGGCCGGTCTTGTGTGGCCGGTCCTTCGGCCTCGTCGTCACGATCCGCCGGTCGATCATCGCCGCTTTCATCAACACGCCCGCATCCTTCCATATCGACCGCAGCGTGCTCTCCTCTACTTCTTTTCCCGGCGTATACGGATTCAACTTCGCCCGGTACAGCAGCTCTGCACGAAAGATATTCCCAATCCCCGCCGCCACCGACTGATCCATCAACAACTCGCCAACCGTCTTCCTGCTCTTCTTAACTCTTTCGATGAACTTCGCCGCCCCATCGCCACTCAACGGATCGGGTCCGAGCCGCGTTAGCAGCTTTTCCCACATCTCCTGCGTATAAACGGTGCAGTCCATCGGTCCGCGCAGCTCGACCCACGCAATCGTCTCCGGCGCCAGGCTGTCCGAGCCATCATCCTCCGAGTACCACCGGTGCGGCTTGCTCGCATCCGGTCCAGCGGCCTTTTTCACCGCCTCCGCATTCCACATCCGTAACCGCAACGCCCCGCGCACTGCAGGCAGCGCCCCCGAGCCCTCCGTAAAATCCCCTTGCAACCCAAGATGCACATGCAAAATCCGATCTTTCCCAAAGTCGTAACCCAGGTGCTTCCCCACAGCCATCACTCGCTTCAGCTTCTGCCGGTCGATCACCGCCGAATCGGTAAACCGTCCCTGCGGTCCGTCCACACGTACTGGCCTGCCGCCAAACGCGGCGTAGTGCCGCTCCGCCCAGCGATGAATCTCATTGCCCTCTGGCATCGCACCTCCGAAAACAGACAACAATGGCGACGGGCTCGCCGTCGCCACCATTCCTAATCCATCCATTCCACGGTTGAAGAACCGTCAGAAAATCAGAAAACTAATTCCAAACCTGCCGCGCCTCAATCGCCTCAATCGAAAACATCTGATCCGGCTCCATCTGCTGCATGCGCTGTACAAACTGTTCAGCCTCTTCACGCGTGTCGAACATCATCCGGTTGTACAACCGTCCCGCGCGTACCTGGTCGCATCTCCACATTGTCTCGGTCATGGCCTTACCTCCAAGCAATCGATTGAGTTCCAGGTTCTCCAGCCAAAGCAAATCCGCGTATCGGTCCTGCCCATCGCTGCTATTCACTTCAAACACCTTTCCGGGTGATAAGTCGCACTCTACACGTCCATCACCACACCCCGGTCTTGAAAATAAGAGGGGCACCCTTAAAGGAACGCCCCTCTCATTCATACGTCCATACAACTTCTATGGATTACACTTACTTCTTTTCATCCACGTCGACGTACTCTGCATCAATCACGCCTTCGTCTTTCTTCTGCTCGCCTGTTGTTCCTTGCGTCGTCCCTTCCGCTGCCGTCGCACCATCCGTCGGAGCGCCCGCAGAAGCCGCGGTCGCCTTGTACATCGCTTCGGCGAGTTTGTGGCTCACAGTAGTTAGACGCTCGCGTGCGGAATTCAGTTCACCTGCGCTAGGCGTTCCACCCAACGTCGATTTCGCATCAGTCAAAGCGCTTTCAACCTCGCTCTTGTCCGAATCCGCAACCTTGTCGCCGGCGTCCTTCAACATCTTCTCGACGTTATAGACCAGCGAATCCAACTGGTTGCGCGCCTCAACCGCCTCGCGCTGCTCCTTGTCCTCAGCCGCATGAGCCTCGGCATCCTTCGCCATCCGCTCAACCTCTTCCTTGCTCAGACCCGAAGAACTCGTAATTGTAATTTTTTGGTCTTTTCCAGTAGCGTTGTCCTTCGCCGTCACATTCAGGATGCCGTTCGCATCGATGTCGAACGTCACCTCGATCTGCGGCACGCCGCGCGGAGCAGGAGGAATTCCCGCCAGCTTGAACTTGCCCAGCGTCCGATTCTGCGCCGCCATCGGCCTCTCGCCCTGTAGCACATGTACCTCAACCTCGGTCTGCGAGTCAGCCGCCGTCGAAAACGTCTCCGTCTTCTTCGTGGGAATCGTTGTGTTCCGGTTGATCATCGAAGTCGCCACACCGCCCATCGTCTCAATCGACAACGTCAGCGGAGTCACGTCCAGCAGCAGCAGGTCCTTCACGTCGCCGGACAACACGCCAGCCTGAACCGCCGCGCCGATCGCGACAACCTCATCCGGGTTCACACCCTTATGCGGCTCCTTGCCGAACAGCTTCTTCACCAGCTCCTGGATCGCCGGCATACGCGTCTGTCCACCGACGAGCACGACCTCATCGATCTTGCTAGCATCCACGCCCGCATCCTTCATCGCCTGCTTGCAAGGCCCAACCGACTTCTCCAGAAGGTCGGCAACCAGCTGCTCCAGCTTCGCACGGCTAAGCGTCCGCACCAGGTGCTTCGGTCCGCTAGCGTCGGCCGTAATGAACGGCAGATTAATCTCCGTCTCCTGCGCCGTCGACAGCTCGATCTTCGCCTTCTCCGCCGCGTCCTTGAGACGTTGCAGCGCCATCTCGTTGCCCTTGGCGTGCAGATCCAGGCCGGTGTCCGACTTGAACTCCGCGATCAGCCAGTCCACGATGCGCTGGTCGAGATT
>DATAVY010000186.1:0-12954 GCA_036267495.1 Edaphobacter sp. | reverse complement strand
AAGGTCTACGTTGGGATGCGGAACTGGCATCCTTATATTGCGGACGTCGTGGCGCGGATGCGGGCGGATGGTGTAACGCAGATCAAGGCAGTGTGCCTGGCTCCGCAGAACTCCCGAACCAGCGTGGGACTCTATCGGCGCGCGGTGTTGGCGGCCTCTGCAGGGATTGAAGTGGAGTTCGTCGCCGGGTGGGCCGAGAGCCCGGCGCTGGCCGAAGCATTTGCCGCGAGACTGCGACCAGTTTGGACAAAGGCCTGCGCGGAGGCAGGGCGGCGGGTTCCGGTTTTGTTCACGGCGCATAGTGTTCCTTGCCGGACGATCATGACGGGCGAGGCCTCCGTCATCGGGGCGGGGCCTGGAACACCGGCGCAGAATTCGCCCGATCCATATCCGGCAGAGGCGAAGCGCACGGCTCAGATGGTAGCTGAGCGAATGGCTGCCGCCGGTTTCGAAGACAATGCCTGGTACTTCGCATTTCAGAGCCAGGGCATGAGTGGCGGCCCGTGGATCGGACCGACGGTGGAAGAGACGTTGAAGGCGATCAAGGACCAGGGTCACGCCGGCGTGGTGATGCAGCCGGTGGGATTCCTCTGCGATCATGTGGAGATTCTTTACGACATCGATATCGCATTTCGCGAGGCCGCGCGCGAGCTGGGTCTGAAGTTATGGCGGCCCGAAAGCTTGAACGACTCTCCGCTGCTGATCGAGGCGCTGATGGAAGTGATCTCTGGCAGATACAAGGCAACGGTGGATGAGATAACGGTTCCCGCAGGGGTATAGGCTGTCGTGAGGCACACGATGAGGAGCCCAGGCTCCGTTTTTGGCATTCGTATGGAGAGGCGATGAAGCGGGTTGCAGTCATTGGCGGCGGAGTCGCGGGGTTGACCGCAACCTATGAACTCGTGCGGACGGCTCGCGAGGGCGCGGCAGTAAAAGCTGTGTTGTTTGAGGCTTCGACCAGGTTAGGGGGGATCGTCGAGACCGTGCATGAGGGAGGATTTGTCATTGAGTGCGGGCCCGATGCATGGGTCACGGAGAAGCCCTGGGCGCGGGAGTTGGCAGTGGAGTTGGGGCTGGGCGACGAAGTGATGGCTTCAAACGATGCGGTGCGGAAGACGTATGTGCTGATCGACAAGAAGCTGCAGGCGATGCCGGATGGAATGCGAATGATGGTGCCGGCCGATCTCGATGCCGTGGATGCGTCTACATTGTTCAGCCCCGAGGCGAAGCGGGCGTATCGCGATGAGGTGAGGCGGGCGGAGGAGTTGCGCGCGAGCGCTCCCGACGGCGATGAGAGCGTTGCCGAGTTTGTGCGGCGGCACTTTGGCGATGAGGTTTTAGAGAAGATTGGCGCGCCGTTGTTGAGTGGAGTGTTTGGCGGCGATGTGGCGAAGCTGAGCGTCCGGGCGGTGATGGGCCAATTTGTGGCGATGGAACGGGACCACGGCAGCCTCATCGTTGCCTTGCAGGCGCGCACTGCGAAGTCTGACTCGGTGTTTACGACGCTGCGCAGTGGGATGGGCACACTGGTGGATCGAATGATCGCCACGATTCCCGCAGATTGGGTTCGGCTGGCGGCTGAGGTCAGGTTCGTCTCCTATGGCGAAGAAGGCTGGCTAGTCGGAACGGCAAGAGGTGTGGAGCGATTCGACGCGGTGATGATGGCCGCACCGATAGATATAGCTCGTTCGCTGCTTCATCCCGTGGAGGAACGGGCGGCAGAGCTGATGGAGATGAATTCGAGCTCGGCGGTAGTTGTTGCATTTGGACTTTCAGATGCCGCAAAGTTTCTTCTGCCGCCGGGATTTGGTTTTCTGGTGCCGCCAGGGTCAGACAGCCTTTTGCTGGCTTGTACCTTTGTCGATCAGAAGTTCGATGACAGGGTTCCACCGGACGGTCGGCTGGTGCGGGCGTTCTTCGGCGCCAAAGCGGCAGAGCGGCTGATGCGCTGCGGCAACGATGAGACGGCTGCTGTGGCGCGGATGGAGCTGGCGCGAATTCTCGGGCCAATGCCGGAGCCACAGGTGACAGTCGTTCGCCGCTGGCCTCGCAGCCTTCCGCAGTATGGGGTCGGGCATCTGGAACGGATGGCCAAGCTGCAGGAGCAAGTGGCGCAGCTGGAGGGATTGTGGCTGCTAGGCAATGGATATCGCGGGGTCGGGCTGCCCGATCTGATCCGAGACGCGCGACTGGCTGCGCAACAGTTCGTTACACGGAAGTAGCTAGCTGTCTGCGCGCGCTCGTTGTAAAAATTTGACCCCCGCGCGTTTGGAGAATATTCTTGTCCCAATCCAGCGTTGGGAAGACGGTGCGAATCCGTCGCTACCCCGTAACTGTAAGCGTCGAGAGTCTTGACAATTTTCTAAAGCCACTGGGATGCGTCCTGGGAAGGTGAGTCGAGACTCGATGAAGCGCAAGTCAGGAGACCCGCTGGAGGCCTGTAAGGCTTGATTCAGCTTCGCTGGGAGAGCTGAAGAGCATTCTCGCTGACTTTTTGAAGTCCGCACGAGCGCTGCCTAAATTTATTCCCGCTCTGCTTCATGTGTTTTTCACGCATGGGCAAGGAGCCGACGATGCAGGAGACGCGCCAGGGTTCGGTGACACTTGTGCTTGGTGGTGCGCGAAGCGGCAAGAGCCGTTACGCGCAGCAGCTTGCCGACCAGTCTCGCCACGTGGTCTTTGTCGCAACCGCAAAGATCACGGATGACGAGATGCGCGCAAAGATCGAGCGCCATCGCGAAGACAGGCCGAAGGAATGGCTGACGGTGGAGGAACCGCTGGATCTTCCGCAGGCGCTGGCGAAGCATGAGTTCGATAGCGAGGTGATCCTGGTGGATTGCCTGACGGTATATGCCGCGAATCTACTGGAGGTCGATGGTGAAGATGACGCAGCACTCGAACGCCGGATGCAGGCGTTGTTTGATGCGCTGCGGAAGGTTAATTGCCGACTCATTCTTGTTTCGAATGAGGTGGGAAGTGGAGTTCATCCGGTGTCTCCGCTGGGACGCAGGTATCGCGACCTCCTGGGCGAGATCAACCAGAAGGTCGCCGGGATCGCCGATGATGTGGTTCTGATGGTGGCTGGATTGCCGCTCGCCCTGAAGGGGCATCTTGAGGTGATGCTGTGAAAGGGCTGATGGTAGCGGGCACGGCAAGCGGCGTTGGCAAGACAACGATTGCGCTCGCGATCATGGCCGGGCTCGGGCGACGCGGGCTTGCGGTGCAGCCATTCAAATGCGGGCCGGATTTTCTCGATACCGGTCATCACACCGGAATATGCGGCCGTGCGGCGCGCAATCTGGACACGTGGATGTTGAGCGCCGAGGCCAACCGCACTGTTCTGAGGAATGCGGCTCGTGGCGCGGACGTTGTTGTCGCGGAAGGCATGATGGGACTGTTCGACGGCAAGAACGGCAGCACAGAGATTGGCAGCAGCGCGGAGATTGCCAAACTGCTGCAACTGCCTGTGGTGCTCGTTATCGATGCTGCACGAAGCGCGCGGAGTGTCGCGGCGGTACTGCTGGGCTTTGAGATGTTCGATGCGGAGCTGCGGCCTGCAGGAGTGATTCTGAATCGCGTTGGCGGCGAGCGGCACTATGACATGTTGCGAGACGCCATGGAAAGTTCCTGCAGGACGAAAATTCTGGGATGGCTGCCACAGGAAGCCGCAATCGCAATTCCTGAACGACATCTCGGCCTGCAGGGAGCGATCGAGCAATCCGCTTTGAGTCAAAATGCGCGGATTAATACCCTTGCTTCACTCGCCGAGAAGCATCTCGATCTCGACGGGCTGCTCGATCTCGAATGCGGGCTGACTAGGGTTGAAACACCGCCCGCGCGAATTGCCTCTCTTCTTGACCCGGTTCGTATTGGTGTGGCTTCCGATCGCGCGTTCTCGTTTTACTACGAGGACAATCTGGATATGTTGCGGGAGCAGGGCGCGGAGATCGTTCGATTCAGTCCGCTGAGCGACGCTTCTCTTTCGCCCGGACTCGATGCGCTGTATCTCGGCGGCGGATATCCGGAGCTGCACGCAAGCCAGTTGAGCCGCAACCTGCCCCTGCTCGAAGAAGTGCGAGCATTTGCCTCTTCGGGCAGACCGGTTTATGCGGAGTGCGGTGGAATGCTGTACCTCTCGGAAAGCCTGAACATTGAAGGTGAGAGCTACGCGATGGCGGGAGTGTTGCCGCTGTCGATGGAGATGACCGACAGACTGGTCCAGTTTGGATACGTCACGGTGGAGTTCACCGAGGACTGTCCGCTGGGACGCAAGGGCACGGTAGTTCGCGGACACAGCTTCCATTACTCCCGCATTGCATCGCGGGGCGACGTGGAGACGAGTTATCACGTGCGATATTCCATCTCCGGTAAAGAGGAGATGGAAGGATTTCGCCGGGGCAATGTGCTTGCCAGTTACCTCCATCTGCACTTCCGCGCGAATCCGTTGGTAGCGGAGAATTTCGTCGCCGCGATCCGGCAGGCGCGGACTTCGCAGGCGGTGTTGGCATGAAGCGGCTCCTGTCAGCGCTCTGCCTGGTCATGCTCGCAAGCCACTGCTTCGCGAGCCGCACGCTGACCGATGAGATGGGCCGCAAGGTGGTTGTACCTGACCACCCGCACCGGGTGATATGTCTGATGCCGACTGTGACCGACATTGTCTTCACTCTGGGGGCCGGAGACGATGTGGTCGCGATCAGCGACTACACCAGGTATCCCGCGGCTGCGTTGACCAAACCAAGCGTTGGCGACCTGATCAAACCGTCGATCGAGATGATTCTGTCGCTGCATCCGGATCTTGTGATCGGGGTACAGCCTGCGGGCGCGATGGAAATAACCGACCAGTTGGAACGGGTCAGGATTCCAGTCTTCCTGATCAGTCCGCATGGTTTGGCAGGAATTTATCACTCTGTCGAAACCATCGGAATGGCTTTGAACCGGACACCGCAGGCGGATGCGCTGGTCCGCAGTCTGCAACAACGTGTGGATGCTGTGAAGACGCGCACCAAGGGCCTGCCGAGACCCAGCGTCTTTATGCCGGTCTGGTATGACCCGATTACGACCATCGGTAAAAATGCTTTCATTACCGAGATTATCGAGGCGGCAGGCGGGCGATCGGTCACAGACGATCTGCCGGCGGAGTGGCCGACCATCAGCATGGAGGTTGTATTGGAACGTGATCCGGACGCGCTTCTTCTGGTTCGCGGTGGCAAGACGACGCTGCAGATATTGGAAAACCGCCCGGGTTGGAACAGCATGAAAGCGATCAAGCAGCGGCGCGCGTACTACGTCGATGACCGCATCAACTTTGCCAGTCCAATCGCAATCGATGCACTGGAGGATTTAGCCAGACAATTTCATCCCTGAGCTGAGCCGTTCAGCTTGCAACCATTCACCAAACGCAAGGTGTCGGGAAGCGCGGTGCGAATCCGCCACTACCCCGTAACTGTAAGCGCAGAGAGCCGCGGCAGGAACGTACAAGCCACTGGAGATCATCCCGGGAAGGCAGCCGCGGTTCGATGAAGCGCAAGCCAGGAGACCGGCCTTGCTCCACTACCCGAGGGGGAAAATTATGAAATTTGTTAATCTCAAATCGTCTGCGGTTGTCTGGGTCTGGCGCCTGTTTGTTATCGCCGCATTGCTTTCATCGTCCGTCACTGCAACCGCAGCGGAGCAAGGCTCGTTGCATGGCGTGGTAAGCGACCCGCTTGGCGCGCTCGTCGTCGGCGCCCAGGTCGAACTGTTGAATGGAAGCACCGTCGTAACCAAAACAACGACTGATAGTGCCGGCAGTTATGCATTTGAGGTGCGGGAGAGCGCGCGTTACCGCGTGCGGGCTGCAGCCCCGACCTTTCAGAGCACGACCAGCGAATCCGTCTACGTTGCAAAGTCTGCGAAAGCAGAGGTGAACATCACGCTGGCCACGCAGACCCTGACGCAGCAGGTCTCGGTAACGGCTTCGGCGACGCCTACGCCGATCGCCCAGATCGGCGCGCCGGTGACGGTGTTGACTGCGGACGACTATCGCCAATACACCGAGGTGCAGGATCCACTGCGGCAGATTCCCGGTTTGCAGGTGACACAGGTTGGGCAGCTTGGGGGCACCACCGCACTTTCGATTCGTGGCGCCAATACCGATGCAAACAAGGTTTTGATCGATGACGTGCCGGTGAACGACATCGGTGGTGCAGTCGAGTTCGCCAACTTCGCCACCGTGGGAGTTCAGCAGATCGAAGTGCTGCGCGAGCCAAACAGCGCTCTCTATGGCTCGGACGCGCTGGCTGGCGTCGTGAGCATGACCTCCGCGCGAGGCAGCACACGGTTACCGCTTTTCACCTATGCAGGAGATGGCGGCAACTTCAGCACATACCACAATGAAGTTACGTCGAGTGGCGTCTTAAAGCAGTTGGATTATTACGGAGCGTTCGGAAGACTCGACAGCCGCAATAATCTGCCAAATGATTCCTTCCACAACGCCACCTATGCCGGAAATTTTGGATGGGCGCCGAATCCTTCCAATGATCTTCGCTTTACCGTGCGCCATCTTTCTGAATCGGGCGGACAGCCTAACGCCATACTGCTCTACGGCATTCCCGACGATGCGGCTCAGAAGGCGCAGAACGCCTATTACAGTGGAGCCTGGAACAACCAAGCTACGACGAAATGGCATAACGAGATCCGCTATGGCGGCCTGCGTCTGCGCTCGCAGTTCGATGACTTTGCGCCGACCGGCATTCCTGACGGCTTCGGCAACTTTCTTAGCGCACCCATCACTGTCCGCGGAGCAAACGGATACAGCGTTACGGGTCAGTCGATCTTTCAGTTCGCCGGAACCAGCTATCCAAGTCAGTTTGCTGCCGTTACCGATCGCGACTTTGTCTACGCGCAGACGGACTATCGCATTAATCCGCACGTTGTGGCGCTTGGCGGCTTCAAGTACGAAGCCGAACGAGGCTCGACCCAATCCACGGGCTCGCCGGCCAGCAGCATCAGCCGGGGCACTTACAGCTATACGCTTCAAATCTCCGGAGACATCCGCAACCGCCTCTACTACAACGTGGGCAGCGGGATCGAAGACAACGGCCTCTTTGGTATCGCTGGAACACCGCGTGCTTCAATCACCTACTATCTTGCTCGGCCGTCAACCTCAAGCTGGCTCAGCGGGACGAAGCTGCACGCGAGTTTCGGCAAAGGCATCAAGGAGCCGAATATCACCGAACAAACCAATTCGCTGTTCGACATACTTTCAGCCGATCCAGCTACGGTTCCTCTCATCGCTCGATTTCATGTCGGGCAGATCGGGCCGGAGAACTCGCGCACGTATGATGCCGGCCTCGACCAGCAGTTGTTGAATGGCCGAGCGCGGGTTGGACTGACCTACTTCCATAATGAGTACACGAATGGAATTGAATTCGTTCCGCAGAGCGGGTTGGCTGAATTAGGTGTTCCACCGGAAGAGGTGGCAGCGCTTGAGTTCGGCGCATACATCAATTCCGAGGCGTTTCGCACTCAGGGGTTCGAATTCGAAACGGAGTACAAGGTGAACAGCCATCTTTTCGCCCGCGGAGGCTACAGCTATACGGACGCGGTTGTTCAACATTCCTTTTCAAGCGATCAGGGGCCGGGGGAATCAATCAACCCGAACTTTCCCGATGTTCCGATCGGCGCGTTCACGCCGCTGGTAGGGGCGCGTCCGTTCCGGGTCGCTCCTCACTCGGGTTACTTCGGCTTGAATTATGCGCGTTCGAAGTTTTATAGCTCGCTCAACGGCACCCTGGTCAGCCGGCGGGACGACAGCGACTTCCTCTCTGCCGACGCAAACTTCGGCCAGACGATGCTGCTCCCGAACCGCAATCTGGACGGGGCTTATCAGCGGCTTGACCTCAGCGGCGGCTACCAGTTCACTCCGCATATCGCGGTTTACACCAATATTCAAAATCTATTGAGTGAACATTATGTTCAGGCATTTGGCTTCCCCGCCCTGCCATTTACCTTTCGATCGGGAATCAAAATCAACTTCGGAGGCGAATCCTGGGCACTGAAATAACTTCCGAAGCAACTCGAATCGTGGCGCCGTCTCTGACGTCTGCTCCTGAGCCTGTTCAGGGACAGGCGCCGGAGGCACGCCCCTTTGAGGAACGCTCGCCGAAGCGCAGGATTAATTTCGTGGCGCTGATCGTGTTGCTCGTCGTGACATTGGTGATTGCCGTTCTCCTCTCCCTGGCGACAGGTGCTGTTCGCGTCTCTCCTGGAGCGATCCTGTCGGCTGTCTTTGGCAAGCATCCGCTTACGGCGACTCAGGAGATCATTCTGTTGCAGATTCGCCTGCCGCGAATTCTGGCGTCGAGTGCAGTCGGTGCAGCGTTGGCAGTCTCCGGGCTGATGTTCCAGGGGCTGTTTCGCAATCCGCTGGCTGATCCCTACGTCATCGGCTCGTCTGGCGGAGCGGTGCTGGGCGCATGTATCGGCATCTTCTTCTTTTCGCAGTTTTCGCTCTTCGGCTTCAGCGCCACGGCGCTTCTCGCCTTCGCAGGTTCCGTAATCACGATGGTGATCGTCTATTTGCTGGCGCGCGCCAACGGCAGAACGAACGTCATTACGTTGCTGCTCGCCGGGTTTGCGGTCAGCACAATGCTGGGCTACTCCAGCTATTTTTTTGAGGCATTCGACAGCGCTAGCGGCAGCGATCATCTGATCCTGCTTTCCTGGCTGCAGGGCGTGATCGGAATTCCACGCTGGACTCAGCTCACCGTCAGCGGCGCTCTTCTTCTGCTTGCGATCATGATTGCGATTCCCTTCATGCGACGGCTCAACACGCTGGCGTTGGGCGATGAGTATGCGCATCAGCTTGGGCTCAGAGTCGAATTCACACGAGTCGGAATTATTCTGACGGGATCGCTGCTGACGGCTGTCGCGGTGTCTCTGGGCGGGCTTATCAGCTTTGCCGGCCTCATTGTGCCTCATGTTGCCCGCCTGCTGCTTGGACCGGATCATGTTCGCCTGCTGCCCGTCACTGCGTTATCCGGCGCGATCTTTCTTGTTGTCGCGGACACGCTTGCTCGCTCCATCTTTGCGCCAATCGAAATTCCTGTCGGGATTTTGATGGCCTTTCTCGGCGGACCGTTCTTCCTCTATCTGCTGCGCAAAAGCAAACGGAGCTACGTGCTATGACCCCGCTGCTAGGCTTTCACGATGTCAGCTTCGCGTACGAAGGACCGGACCTGATTCGTTCTGCGACCTTCGACCTGGAGGCCGGCAGTTGCACCGCTCTCATCGGGCCGAACGGCGCAGGCAAAACCACAATGCTGGGCCTGGCGGCCGGGACGCTGCAATGCCGCTCCGGCAGCGTGCGCTTGAATGGCGTGCCGATAAGTAGCCTGGCATTGAGGACCGTAGCGCGGACGATCGCCCTGGTTCCCCAGCTGCTGGACATTCCTTTCCAATTCACTGTCAGGGAAGTAGTGGAGCAGGGACGCACACCCTATCTGGGGCTCCTGCGAGGACTGATGAGCGAGGATCGTATGGCGGTCGATCGCGCAATGGACCTCGCCGATGTCGCCTGTCTGCAGCATCGCGTGTTCAACGAATTGAGCGGAGGAGAGCGTCAGCGCGTAAAGATCGCGCTCGGCCTCGCGCAGCAGCCCAAGCTGTTGCTGCTGGATGAACCGACGCAGAATCTCGACATCGGCCGACAGGTCGAGCTGATCGATCTGCTTCACTTTCTTCGCGCAGAAGGCATCACCATATTCGCTTCGATTCATGACCTCCAGTTGGTGGAGGGAAACTTTTCGTCCGTTCTGTTGCTGAGTCCCGATATGCCCCTGATGCAAGGCGCGCCGGAAGACGTTCTGAAACCGGCGATTTTAGAAAAGGCCTTCAACTGTCCGCCGCGGCGCCATCCCTTGTTGCTCGAACGAGTGCAAACGAAGAGGGCGGGATGAACACTGCAAGCCGGCGAACCGTCGCTGAAATCGCCTCCGCGATTACCCCGCCAAGCGATGAGTGGCTCGGACGGGCGCGGGCTCACCTGGATATTTTGACCAAGCCGCTCGGCAGTCTGGGGATGCTCGAAGATATCGTCGCCCGAATGGTATCGATTCGACAGGAAGATTCTGCTCGGCCATTAAAGAAAGCCGTGTATGTCTTTGCCGCGGATCACGGGATCACCGCCGAAGGTGTAAGTGCGTATCCCCGCGAGGTAACGCGGCAGATGGTGCTGAATTTTCTTGCCCATGGAGCCGCAATTAACGTGCTGGCGAAGATGCACCACGTCGACATGAGTGTCATCGATATCGGCGTAGACGCAGACTTCGATCGCGTCGCCGGATTGTTGCACCGCAAGGTTCGCAGAGGGACGCGCAACATGCTGCAGGAAGCGGCGATGAGCAATGAAGAGTTGGCGCAGGCAATGGATGTCGGATTCACTCTGGCCACCGAGGCCGGAACGAAAGGGTATAACCTCCTCGCGGTCGGCGAAATGGGCATCGGCAATACCACCGCGGCGAGCGTGATTGCGGCCGCGCTGACTGGCACGTCTGCCGGTGTGGTCACAGGCAAAGGAACTGGCCTGGATACAGATGCATTGGCGCACAAACAAAGAGTCGTAGAGGCGGTTATCCGGAAACATTTCGTACCCACCGGCGCTGGCTTCAAGCCCGCACCGCTCGATGTGCTGCGTTGTACTGGAGGGCTCGAGATCGCAGGTATGGCCGGTCTCATTCTGGGCGCGGCGCGAAACAGGATAGCAATTGTAATTGACGGATTTATTTCGACCGCCGCCGCGGCGATCGCGTTTGCGATCGAGCCACAGGTGCGAGACTACCTTTTTGCCGGCCATCGATCCGAGGAGCCCGGACACAGGATATTGCTCGAATACATTGGTTTGACGCCGATTCTGTCGCTCAACATGCGATTGGGAGAGGGAACCGGCGCGGTCCTCGCGATGCCCATCATTGAGTCCGCGATGGCTCTTTACAACCAGATGGCAACCTTTGCCTCTGCCGGCGTCAGCGAGGTTAATGGGTGAACGCGATACGGCAAATTCGCGGATTCGCAGCAGAGATGGCGGCGGCCTTTCAATTTCTTACGCGCATTCCTATGCGCCGGGCTGCATTCGGCCCGGATTCGTTTTCGCGTGCTGTCAAATTCTTTCCGCTTGTCGGTCTTGTCGTCGGCTGTGGCGCCGCGTTGATACAAAGAACGCTAATCTCCCATATAGGCCGCCCATTGGTTGCCTTCGCTATACTTATTTACTTTGTGCTGATCACCGGGTGCCTTCATGAAGACGGCCTTGCCGATGCGGCCGACGGCTTCGGAGGCGGTTGGACCAGAGACCAGATCCTGCTCATTATGAAAGATAGTCGAATCGGAAGTTATGGTGCGACAGCCCTGACCTTATCTTTACTTGCACGCTATCTGCTCCTCGTATCGCTGCCGATAGAACACTTCGCCGCGTACGTTATTTCCGCGCAGGTCTTATGCCGGTGGAGCTCGCTTCCCTTGAGCTACTTCCTCCCGCCAGCCCGTGAACATGGCCAGGGCGCGCGAATCGCCGGATTGACATCGATGCCTTCCCTGCTGGTCGGTTCGGCTTTCGGTATTGCTGTCGTCGTCTTTGCCTTGCGCCGGTCGGCTATCGCCCCACTCTTGGTCGCCGTACTTGCTGTTGCGCTAAGCGGATGGTTTTATCTCAGAAAAATCGGAGGCCTGACTGGCGACTGCTTTGGAGCGACCAATCAACTGACAGAGATTGCCATCTACGTTTGTGGGGTATGGGTGTCATGAGCGAAATCCTCTTCATTCGCCATGCGGAAACCGACATGGCAGGCACCTTTTGCGGCCACTCCGATCCTGAGTTGAATGCCCGCGGCCGTCTGCAGCTTGTGGAGTTAACTCGCACGCTTCGCGCAGAGGATATCGGCGCAGTGTACACCAGCGATTTGCGACGTTGCCATGCCACCGGAATTGCTCTTGCCGAAGCATTCAACACCAGCTGCCGTGTACGCAGCACGTTGCGTGAAATCAACTTCGGACAGTGGGAAGGTCTTAACTGGGATGAGATCAGCCGACGCGATAATTCCTACGCAGAGCGCTGGGTTGAGGAATATCCCAGGTTGCCGGCCCCCCACGGAGAAAACTTTTCCGATTTTGTCGAACGGATATTGAAGGAAGTGAAATTCTTGTCCGGAGAGTCGCAGCGCTTGGGCCGCGGCATCGCGATCGTCACTCATGCGGGCGTACTCCGCACCGTTCTGTGTGCTTTGCATGGATCTTCCGATGAAGAAGCATGGAAGCGGACAAAATCGCATTGCGCCATCGTCCGTCACGCTGTTATCAGAACGTTACCTGAATTGGATCAAGTTGAGGTGACGCTTTGAGTGCGCACATCATCGAGTTGCAAGAGCTGCCGCATCAGCATTCGGCATTCGCATTTTGTACGATCCATCAAGCTTTCGATAAGACTTGAAACGAGAAGGAGGAGAAAAATGAGCATCGCAACAACACATGGGGACGGAGGACAGACCGGGCTGGCTGGCGGCATTCGCATCTCAAAGGCGGACTTGCGCGTTGAGGCGTACGGTACCGTCGATGAACTGAACAGTTCGCTGGGCTTTGCCCGCAGCATCTGCACCGACAAGGAGGTCTGCGACTTGACCGAAAGAATCCAGCGCGATCTTTTTCGGCTCGGATCGGCGCTCGCGACTCCCACTGAAAATAAAAAAGGTCCGCCTTCGATTACTGCTGAAGATGTCGGCGAGCTGACCGAACTTGTTCATCGAATCGAGGCGACAGAAGGTATTCTGTCCGACTGGTCGCTGCCCGGCGCACACGCGGAATCGGCTGCATATGAGGTCGCCCGCACTGTATGCAGGCGAGCAGAACGCAATGCGGTGCGCCTGGCTTCCGAAGTTGAAGTTAGACCTGAAGTCCTCGCCTACCTGAATCGTCTCTCCGACG
>DATAVY010000185.1:0-10942 GCA_036267495.1 Edaphobacter sp. | reverse complement strand
CGACTTCTCCAGCGCCGCCGGAGCGGAAGCGGTGATTGCGAAGCTGCCTCTGGCAGATGTGCTGATCAACAATGTTGGCATCTTCGAACCGAAGCCCTTCGCTGAGATTCCCGATGCGGACTGGTACCGCCTCTTCGAGATAAACGTTATGAGCGGAGTGCGACTCGCTCGACACTACCTGGCCGGAATGCTGAAGAAGAACTGGGGGCGCATCATTTTCATTTCGAGCGAGTCGGCCGTACAGATCCCGGCTGAGATGGTGCATTACGGAATGACCAAGACGGCGCAGGTCGCCGTGGCGCGCGGCATCGCGGAATCTGTCGTCGACACCGGGGTCACCGTCAACAGCGTTCTCGCCGGGCCGACCGAGTCGGAAGGTGTGGCTGGATTTGTCGAGGCTATGGCAAAACAACAGAATAAGTCGAAGCAAGCGATTGAGAAGGAGTTCTTCGAGCATGTTCGGCCGTCGTCCTTGCTGAAACGCTTTGCCACCGTGGATGAAGTTGCGGCAATGGTTGCCTATCTTGCTGGCGAGCTCTCTTCGGCCACCAATGGCGCCGCACTTCGTGTAGACGGTGGCGTGGTAAAAGCAATTCTCTGAGGTGACATTATTTCGTTTCTGCAGCAGATGCGGCGCCCCAGCACAGCAGAGCGCGACGCAATTGGCAAATACAAACCGGTTTGAATTCACTTACTACGAAACAGAGAATGGAGAGAACAATGCCTGCTGAAATCAATAATCCCGAGACGCCAGGACCGCAAGATGACGCCACGGCCGAGGAGCTTCGGCAGGCACGTAAGTTAGACGGCCTCGCTGAGAGCATGTCCAAGCGTGCCCAGGAAACTGAATGGCGCTACGACCAAGAGCACGATATTTTCACGAAGTGAGCCGCATGGAGTGAACCATGGATTCTTCAGTCGCACTATTGTTCCTATTCGGCTATACGTTTCTAGCCGCGATGTGTGTTGCCTTGTGCATCAGGCACGACAATCAACGGAATCAGTATGGCAGTCGGGGGGCGATCGGACCACGGATCAGTAGCCTCAGAAGATCCAACGACGGCTATCGATGGGCCAACGCTGCGCATTCCGGCCACTCCGCTGAAAGGCCTCTTTCTAACCTTCTCCAGTAACTTCTATGAGGCTTCCGCACCCCAAAACCCCAAACCGACCGTCCCCCTGGTAAAGGATTTTCCGACCCAAACACCGGATTTTGAGCATGAATTCGCTGGACGATAACAGTCACTCCCATCCTCCCAGCCGGCCGCTTGAGACTCTCGTGGATTGTGAGGACGTAAGGAATGGAGGCGATCAACGCTTTCGGTTTCGCGCTTCAATCTCGATCTTCTGCCCGGGTCAGAGTGTTACCGGTTGCGCGATCGAAATCGGCCTCGGCTTCGCCCCGATCGGCATCCCGCACGAATCTCAACACAAACCGGTTCGCCCTATTGCACAGAACCCCGAGCCCGTACTTGGTCGCAATCTTAAGTTTCCTGCAGGCAGGAGCGGAGATTGACCGCGGCCTCGGGCACGCGAAGAGACGGTGAGCGTCTGCATTTTCGGGAGCATCAACGGATTGGATGCGGCCGTCTGATTACGATCTGGGATGCCATCGTCCTTCATGCTCGAAGAATCGCTTATGAGACGACAGGCTTGAGATCGGCGCGTGTGCTTTCGTACGTAGCTTCGTAGTTCAGAAGTTCAGGATCGGGCTCAATGCCCCAATGACGGCAAGCCGCGCGGTAAAGACTGGGCCACCAGTTGCGGTGTTGCGTCAATCCCTCCTCTTTCCGCTTCTTCCAGTCGACAAGAACCTTACACCACGCTTGATCGCCATAAATAACTGCGTCCTTCTCGGTGCCGATCTCCGGAACAAACCAGCGGCGCCCGATGCGTGCATGCAAAACTTCATCCGCCCAATCATAGTCCTGGATGAGAGCAGCGAGCGGGCTGGCGCTGGCGACTGCCACTTCCCACTCATATTGCTTGCCGGTCTTCTTCGGCATCAGCCCCTGCTCAATCGTGTAGAGAACGCCGTGTCTCTCTTTGGCGGAGAGCTTTGAGTTCAGACCGAGAGACCATGTGAAGTTGAAGGGAATCTCTGTCCAGTCGATGCCTAAGGACACAAAACCAACCTCGCCCATCATCGCGTGCCTCGCTTCGTCCCAGAGCTGGCGCGTCATGTCCCGATAGTAGTCCCAAGGCTTGCCGGCAGTTTCCGCCAGAATGCTCGACATCATCTCGGGCACATCGATTTCGCGCATCCGCTTGAAGTACAGCATCAATGTCTTCGGCACGGGTGGGATGGTGGGACTGAACAGCATGGCCTCCGCGTTCACACCCATGTTGTAGGGATCGTTGAACCGTTCGTCGCGTCGAGGCAATGGGTCGTACTTCCACGGATTCAAAGAAAAATGGCGCCCCGGCACGACATCCGATGGAGGCGCACTTCCATCCAAGCCGCCCGCAGCGGCCAGCATCTGGTGGAGCGATTGCGTCCATGGGCGTAATGACTCCCTGGATTCTTCGGAAATCAGACGCAGAACGGCCTCTGCTCCATAGCTCTGCATCTCCGCAATCTCCGTCAACGCAAACCTGCAGATGCGAAACGTAGGATGGTCGAAGAGGTGATTGGTGTCGCGGGACAGGCTCTCAAATCCGGCGACGATGGCGGGGACGGCCACTTCATATAACCCGAGCAGCAGCGGCTCCATCTCCGGTGCGGACTCGATCTCGTCGAGAAGCAGATTCAGTGATGCGTCAGGACAGACTTCCAGGCCATAGGGCGGTTGCCGCATCTCACGAACCCGGGCATTTATCGCAGCCACATGCTCTGCCGCATAGTGAGCATGCAGGCTGAAGGCCATTTTGATCTCGTATACCGGCGTTGATGGAATACGGCCAATGAAAATGGAGTGCAAGCGGCGGAGCGACCAATGTAGCCGATTCAACCTCTCTACGCATTCCGAAACGCTGAGACCCTTCGTAATCGCTTCCGACATCGTTAGCATTCCAACCAGAGGCGGAAGGTCCCGATAGCCCTTGTAGGAGCCAATATCGAAAATAGGGCGGGTTGGGCTATCTCGATTAAGCATCCAGTTCCCTTTGCTTTGTGATCCGTCCTGCCTCAACAGAGCCATAGCCATACTGCGATGTTCAGCGAGTTGTGGTCTTCTGCCTGTTTGAGCGCATACTGTACCACATTGACCTCTTTGCCACCAGTTGTTCCAGAGTCGCATGAGGCGCTTTCCGCGCGCCTTCTATAACTACCTGATGAGCCGCTTTCTCATTTGACACTTACTAGGCTGAATCACTAGAAATAGATGATTGCCTGTGTTTTTACAGGCTTTCAGCGTAGAAGGCCTTGGTTGCCCGTGTGCAGCGGCTGGGCGGGTGCTCGAGAACCGACGCACATAACCGTTGTCTGAGTAACCGCGAAATTGACTATATTCTCAGCTTGGTGGCCGGAGTCCGTGAGGCTGTGGGCGACGAGGTCGATATCGCCGTGGATTGTCATTGGCGCCTGAATTTCAGCGATGCTCGCAAGCTTGCGGGCGAACTGGAAGAATTTCGGCTCATGTGGATGGAAGATCCTCTTCCTCCATGGAGCATCCAGGAGTTCAAAGAGCTGAACGCGGCGACCCGAACACCGATTGCTACTGGAGAAAATCTGTATGTCTTCGAGGGCTTCCGTCCCCTGCTGGAAATTCAGGCTCTAAGTGTCGTTTGCCCCGACCTGCAGAAAGCGGGCGGCCTGAACGAAGCGCGTCGCATTGCCGAATTTGCCGACAGCCACAATATTCCTGTGGCGCCGCACAATATCAGCAGTCCAATTGGTACGGTGGCCTCGGTCCATTTTGCGCATCCACGCCAAATTTTCTGGCGCTTGAGTATCATGCCAGCGATGTTCCCTTCTGGAATCATCTACTCGCTGAAGCGGACGGGCCTCTAATTCGTAACGGCTACATCACCGTCCCGGACGGACCAGGACTTGGCGTCACACTGAACGAGGATGTGGCTCGCCAATATGCTCGTCCCGGTGAACCGTTTTTCGAATAACTGCAGCAAAAAACGATAAAGGACAGGACGGTCTCGATCGCCTGCTGAAACGACCATGAACTTCTGGAAATCCGACAATAAGCTCTTTGAGCTGGCAGAGCGAGAGTTATTCACCTGCGTTGTAGGAGACGTGATGGATAGGATGGGTCTCATCCATCAATTCTTACCGCCTGCGATCGGGCCGCTCCGACCGAAGATGGTTGTCGTTGGCCGCGCGATGCCAGTCCTGTCCGGAGATGTGTTTGCTGAGAGGGTTGACGGCACTTCGAATCCGCTGAGTGCGCGCGCTCCTTTGGTCTCATGCTTCAGGCTCTCGATGATCTCCGCCCCGGAGAAATCTACGTCAATACCGGCTCGTCTCAGCGCAATGCGCTGTGGGGCGAGATGATGAGCACTCGCGCGCGGAAGCTTGGCGCTCGAGGTGCGATCGTGAACGGCTATGTTCGTGATACAAGGGCAATCCTGGCCATGAATTTTCCGACGTTCGGGTTTGGCTCCTACGGTCAGGATTCGGCGCCGCGATGCAAGGTTCACGATTTCCGCGTCCCGATCGAAATTGGCCAGGTTAGGATTCGCCCCGGTGACATTCTCTTCGGGGACATTGATGGAGTCCTCGTTGTGCCGGCCGAGGCAGAATCGGAAGTATTCCATCGGGCACTGGAAAAGGCGCGCGGTGAGAAGACCGTAAAACGCGATCTGGAGAGTGGTTTAAGTGCAACAGAGGTCTTTGATGTTCATGGAATTATGTAACCCGCTTCCCTGCCTCTGAAAAGAGGGGGACCGGAGGGAAAGACTGCCAAGGTCAAGAAGCACCCGATCCAGGCGGACCTCGTCGATTTGACCGCAGGACTAAGCGCCCCAGTACCAGGCGGCGTCTCAAGTCTGCCGCGGCCTCCCGCTCCTGACCTCAGCGCCAAGGATTTTTCATGCTGAACCGTTGGACTCTCGCCGTGCTGCTCCTCCCCTGTACAGATCTAACTCAGAGCACCTGCAGCCGGCTCGCCGCCATCGCACTGCACCACATGACGGTCTCTCTAGCGCAGCCCGTCGCCTCCAGTGCACTCCGCCTATCCCAGAGCAGCGATTCGGCCTTCGCCTCAGGCGCGGCACTTCGTGATCTGCCCTCCCTCTGCAGAGTCGTCCTCACCCTCAGTCCCTCGCCAGATTCCACTATCAAGGTGGAGCTCTGGATGCCGGCGCAGCACTGGAACGGAAGATTTCTCGGCGGCGGCAATGGCGGCTTCGCCGGCTCCATCGACTACGAGCGCCTGTCCACCGCAGTCCGGCAGGGCTACGCCGCTGCGGCGACCGACACCGGCCACTCCGGTACCTTCGTCGACGCACATTGGGCTCTCGGCCATCCTGAAAAGATCGTCGACTTCGCCTATCGCGCCATCCACCTGATGACCGTCGACTCCAAAGCGGTGCTGCATCTCTACTACGGCCGTCCGCCCACCTATGCCTACTTTGAAAGCTGCTCCACCGGCGGCCGGCAGGGCCTCATGGAAGCCCAACGCTTTCCAAACGACTACTCCGGGATTCTCTCTGGCGCGCCCGCCAACAACTGGACCGGCCTGCTCACCTCGTTCGGTTATCTCTCCCGCGCCCTCAATCTTGATCCGGCCAGCTATATTCCCCCTGACAGGCTTCCAGTGATTCAATCAGCGGTGCTCGCCGCCTGCGACGCCCAGGATGGCGTGCGAGATGGCGTCGTCAACCTTCTGTCCTCCTGCCGCTTCGATCCCGCCGTGCTGCTCTGTAAAAACGAGCCCTCCGCCGCCTTGCCTTACCCAACCCCCAGATCACAACTCTGAAGACCATCTACGCCGGCATCATGGAACCCAGCTGTTTCCTGGCTACGAGCCCGGCGGCGAGCTCGGTTCCGACGGCTGGGGTCCCTGGATCCTCGGAAACGCTCCCCGTCAGAGTCTCCTGTAGCAGTTCAGCACCCGCTACTTTGCCAACATGGTCTACGACGATCCCAACTGGAGCCTCGATTCCTTCCACGTCGGCCAGGCCCTGGCGGATGCCGTTCGCCGCGACGGAGCCCTGATCGACGCCACCGACCCCGACCTGCGTGCCTTTGCCCACCACGGTGGCAAGCTCATCCTCTATCACGGCTGGAACGATGCCGCCATTCCCCCTCAAAGCACCATCGACTATGACAACGCCGTTCGCTCCACCCTGGGCGCACCGCCTCAGACGCCTTCGTGGTTGCCGTGCGCCGCTCGGCCTTATGCAACATCTCGTGCGCCAGCCCATGCACTAAGGTGCTGAACTCCTCGGCCTTCGACTGACCGGCAGGATGGCGATGCGTCCGCCGTAGCTCATGCCAAGCGCGGGGGCGATGCGCTCGGTAAAGACAAGCTCGATGCCCTGCCGCTCGATGAAGCCAATCAGGCGGTCGCGGTTCTCGCCTACGTCGCCGCTGATCTCGCGCAACTCTGGAAGCTCCGGGCCTTCCGTCTGCGACACATCGAAGACATAGGCCGAACGGAATCCAACTAATACCGCCGTGTTCTGTTTGGTAATGTCCTTGTTGGCTTCCTCATCCTTCTTGCGGCGAACGCCGATAATGGGGGCAAGGATGCGGATGCTCCTTTGTTGGCATTTGCATTTGCGCGTCCGCGTTGAACGCGGCATGTACATGCCGAACGCCTCCTGGCGAAGGCGGGGGTAGCAAGGTGCAGGGGGAGGGGTCTCCCCATCCTGGGAGCGAAGCGGAAAGGACGGAGCGCAGCGGAGGTCTGCACAAGCGCAAGCGGGGTCCCCGGCGGGCGTTCTTGGCCCGTTGGGGTGATGGAGCGCGGAAGATTGGGGAAGCCCCTTGCGCCGCGCGATCGGGGCAGCGCCCCCTCCATATCTCTATTTGCATGTCAAGGACACGAATCCACGGACCGCGCCTTTATCTCTTAACTTAACAGGGCAGTTGCTTTTGTTCTTAGGTTCTTATCGGGTCGGGAACCGGGCGGTGTTCAGCGACAGTCGCTCAAACTTCCATACGCGGGTTGGCTACCGCACGAACGTGTGTCGTCGCAGGCTTGCCTCGGACTTAGCGCGGGCGTCGGAGAGGAACTCCTGCCCAAGGGGCTCTCGAGGATCACCATGACCGACCGCCCGGTTCCCCACCCCATAAGGTGGGACAGCCTCAACTCAGGTCGTCATCTGAGTCCTCATCTCCTGACCGATGGCCCAGATGAAGCCGGCCAGTTCCCGCGCGATCGCGGCGACAACAACGGTGGGCTTCTTGCCTCTGGCGACCATGGAGCGATACCGAGTACAACCTGGTCTGTGCCTTCCAGGCGATATCGCGGATGTTCTTCGGCAGCTTGACGAGGATCTCCGCCTTCTCCTTCGCGATGCGGGCGGGATACTGGTAGCTCCACGCTGCTTCAATGAGCATCCGTCTCGCTTCGCGGTTGCCGGTCTTGGTGATGCCGCCGCGACGAATCGTTCCTCCGCTGGAGTGCTCGGACGGAACGAGACCGAGGTACCCCATCAGCAGGCGTGGTGACTCGAAGCGGCTGAGGTCGCCGGTGGAGGCGATGAACGTTGCGGCGGAAATCATGTCGATGCCGCGCAGTCCACGCAACGCTTCGACAAGCGGTCCGAGCGACCAGCTTCCGACGATCGCAGAAATCCTCTCGATCAAAGCATCGTCTCGAGGTAATCCTGGAAGACGATGCCATGGGCATGCTCGTGAAAGGTCTGTCCCGCGAGCCAGCTGCGATGACGCTGTGTCCAGTGCTTGCCGGTCGGATAGCTCCGACCATGACGGAGCAGGAAGGCGAGTAGCTGCTGGCGCGCACGCATCAAGTGCATCGATGCATCCACTCTCGCTCTGACCAGATCGCGAAGCGCTTCATGCGTGATGTCTGGGACCCACACCGGCGTCAGGTCGCCGCACCGGTGCAGGATCGCCAGCTTCTCCGAATCGCGCTTGTCGGTCTTGATCCGCTCGCCAGGCTTGCGCGGAATCATCGATGGCGCGACCACGATGCACTTGTGCCCGAGCGCAGTGAGCTGACGATGGATGCCATACCTGTACAGAGCCGTGCCCGCTGGCCCGCTGCCGGCAGCACACAACGGATTCCTCTGCCAGGGTGCGGAACGTTTGCGCGTCCACGGCGCGCAGCGCGTTGCGGTCAACCTTCACGAGCTCGCCATTGTGGACATAGAGCCTCTCGCCCAGATGTTTGCCAAGTTGGGCGGCCACCTCCGACATCGGACGATTGTCGCCAGGCAGCAAAACCTTCGGACGAGAATCGTTGAGTAGGGCCTGAATGCAGCTCGGCTTTCCCGGTCCGCTTCCGATCTCGTCCCATAACGGTGGAGAGGTGGTCATTACCGCTGCTCCGTGCAGTTCGAAGTGATGAACTGCTCGACGTCAACGACGCGGAAGAGTAGCCTGCGACAAATCCTCACCGGGCATAGCTTCCCTTTGCGCACGAAGCTGCGGACTGTGTGCGGACTCAGCCGCAGAGTTTCAGCCGTTTCCAGCAGCGTTAGCAGTCGCTCTGTGCTCACTGCATACCTGCCTCTCTCCGCTTGCGGCGGGCTTCGACAGCATCGGCGGAGACGCGCCACTGACCTTTCACCTTTTGGGCTTGCAAACGGCCTTCCCAGAGCAGGGAGTAGAGGTGATGGAGGGTCACTCTGAGCCTCCGGGCTGCTTCGACTACGCTGATTTCCCTTTCGTCCATCGGTGTTTTCTCCTTTGACAGCACCAACAGTATCAGTTACGGTATTCATGTGAACCGTGACCGATACAAAACCGTTACAAACAAAGAGAGCTTCGTTCTCTTGATTCCCGCCTCTCGAAATGCATCGGAGGGGGAAGCTACTTTTCTGAACGAAGGCGTGTCTGGTCTGCCGGATTTTGTTCGCTCGGTTGGCGCGCATGATATCGAGAGGGCAGAACGAAGCCTAAAGGGACCGGAGGCAACGAAATTCAGTGCATTATTGGCCCTGAGAGGGGCACTGGAAGCTGACGACCCCCTGGCCATGCGTGATGCTGTCAAACGAATAAAGTCGGCCTATTCCTTGGAGGAAGAAGAACTGAGACGTTACAACTGGCCCGCCGATATTCCCTTCATGAGGCCTGGACCCCAAGCAAGTAAGCACCCCAGCCGCCTGCTTACGTTCGAGATTTCCCAGATGGTAGGGAACTTAAACACAAATATCGTTCTCTGGTGGAATGCGGGGAGGTTCTATCCGGGCATCTTCTGTCTGGACATGACAACGGCGCTTTACGTGCACACCTTCTTCATCGCGCCAACCGGCGGGTTAGGCTTCCGCATTTGCCCTCATTGCCACGATCAGTTTCTCCAAGATCGGCCGAATAAGGAGTACTGCTGCCCGGCGCATAGGGAGGCCCACCGGGTAGCGCGCTTTCGCTGCGCGAAGAAGCACAAAGAAAGTCAACCAGACAAGACCAGGAGGAAGCATGTCTCTCAAAAAGCGCGGTAGCACGTGGCACACGCACTTCTTCGTTGACGGCGAGAGGTTCCGATTCTCTCTCGATACAAGCGACTGGCGCGAAGCGCAGCGCAAGGAGCGGGTGTTGATTGGAGAGGCCAAAGCGGGCAAGCTCGCTGCGACCAAAGATGACTTCTCCCGACTACTCTTTTCCGATGCGGCGGAACGGTTCCTTGCGGATCGTATCCCGCACCTTGCGCCTCGCAGCATTCAGACGGAGCGGGAGCGAGTGAAGCCTATCAACAGGGCGCTCGGAGACGTTGCTGTGTGGCGCATGACGCCCGCGCAGGTTTCCGGCTACGTCCGCGAACGCAAGACAGCAGGACGGTCGAATGCAACGATCAACCGGGAGTTGGACATCATCCGTGGAGTGCTCAAGCGAGCGAAGCGTTGGCATCATTTCTCAGAGGACATCCACCCGCTGCCGGTTCGCCAGAACATTGGGCGGGCGCTCACCTACGAAGAGAAGGTCAAGCTCCTCCACCGCGCCGGAACTCGCCCGGAGTGGCAGACGGTCGCCTGCGCCGCACGTCTCGCCCTGAACACGACGATGCGCGGCTGCGAGATAAAGGAAATGCGCTGGCGCGACGTGGACATGATCGGACGCTCGCTCACCGTGAAGAAGAGCAAGACAGAGGCGGGCGAGCGGGTGATTCCGTTGAACGCCGACGCCTGGGCGGTGATCCTTGAGCTTTACAGGCGCTCGGAGGTACTGAGCCGAGTCATTTCCTCTTCCCTGCCTGCGAGACGGCCCATACCGACCCCACGCGCCGCATCAAGAGCTGGCGGATAGCATGGCGACGGCTGACGCGGGCGGTACAGTGCGCCGGGTGCGGTCTGCTCCAGAATCCCGGCGAGACGTGCGTGAGTTGCAAGGCGAGCATTGCGAAGCTCAAGAGTCCGTTTGAGCGCTTCCGATTCCATGACCTCCGCCATCAGGCCATCACAGAACTTGCGGAGTCCAAGGCGAGCGACAGCACCATCATGTCGATTGCGGGCCACGTCTCGCGCAAGATGCTCGCTCACTACTCCCACGTTCGGCTGGACGCGCTGACGATGGGAAGAGGTAAAGAGGGCAATTCGGAGCGCACATCGAAGGGTTACGACACAAACAACGACACAAAAGTTCCGCTGGCGTCGATACCACTACCGCATGTTATTGATTCATTGGGCTGAGCACAACCGAATAGCCATCGTAAGTAATTGATTTATATAGGTAATATGGATCCGCTCGAAGCGAGATGCCCCCAAAGTTGCCCCCAGTCTCGCTCGTTGACCCCGCCGATGAATTTCTCGCATGCCCCACTAAGAAAATATTGTTCACCGTCGGATCACGGGCAACGGCGGCACAGGTACATCAAGCCCGCTGCGCTGCAACATTTGAGCAACCTGCTGAAGAATGCGT
>DATAVY010000184.1:0-18333 GCA_036267495.1 Edaphobacter sp. | reverse complement strand
TCGCGGAAGATGAGGTCGTTCTTCCAGGAGTTCATGGCGTGGGACTGGACGAGGCGGTAGGCGTCTTCGCGGCTCATGCCGGATTCGGCGAGGTCGAGGAGGAGCTGGCCGGAGAAGATGAGGCCGCCGGTGGATTCGAGGTTTGTCAACATGCGGGCCGGGTAGACGAGAAGCTTCGCGATGAGGTTTTCTGTTTTGGTGAGCAGATAGTCGGCGAGGATGGTGGAGTCGGGGAGGATGACGCGCTCGGCGGAGGAGTGGGAGATGTCGCGCTCGTGCCAGAGGGCTACGTCTTCGAAGGCGACCTGGGCGTTGGCGCGGATGACTCGGGCGAGGCCGGAGATCTGCTCGCTGGTGATGGGGTTGCGCTTGTGGGGCATTGCGCTTGAGCCTTTTTGTTTTTCGCTGAAGAACTCTTCGGCTTCGCGGACCTCGGTGCGCTGGAGGTGACGGATCTCGGTGGCTATCTTGTCCAAGGTGCTGGCCAGGACGGCGAGTGTGGAGATGTAGGCGGCGTGGCGGTCGCGCTGGACTATTTGTGTTGCGACGGCTACGGGTCGCAATCCCAGCTCCGCGCAGATGGCTTCTTCGTGCTCGGGCTTGAGGTGGCCGAAGGTGCCGACGGCTCCGGAGAGTTTGCCTACGCGGAGGTCTTCGGCGGCGGCGTCGAAGCGGATGAGGTTGCGCTGGACTTCGGAGTACCAGAGCAAAAGCTTCAAGCCGAAAGTTGTGGGTTCGGCGTGGATGCCGTGGGTGCGGCCGATGATGGGGGTGTGCTTGAACTCGATGGCGCGTTTTTTCAGGGTGCCGGCGAGGGCGACGATGCCGGCACGGATGATGGCGGAGGCTTCTTTGAGCTGAAGTGCTTGAGCTGTGTCGACCACGTCGGTGGAGGTGAGGCCGTAGTGAAGCCAGCGGGAGTGTTCAGGATTGTTGATGTGTTCGGCGACTGTGGTAGTGAAGGCGATGACGTCGTGTTTGACCTCGGCCTCGATCTCGTCGATGCGGGCGACAGTAAAGCCGGAGCGGTCGCGGATAGCGTCGGCGGCGGACTGCGGCACCAGGCCGAACTTCGCCAGAGCCTGGGAGGCGGCGATCTCGACGGCGAGCCAGCAGCGGTACTTGTTTTCGTCGGACCAGATGCGGCCCATCTCGGGGCGAGTGTAGCGGACGATCATAGGTTCGTTCCCGCGCAAGCAGTGGAGGCTGTTGCGCAATGGCGAGTGTAGCGGACGATCAAACAGGACTCCTTCACGGGGACATCCTGATTTTACCGCGTGCAGGAGAGGGCCGAGGCTCGGGGACTGCCGCGGTGTGGTTTTTTATGTCGTATAGCGATATAATCGTAGTACGACATAAAGATTCAAATGGGGAAAAAAGCCAATTCGATTCTCGCGGTTCCGGCCAAGCTGGCCGCAATCGCGGAGTTTCGTTTTCGTCTGCGGCGATTTCTCAGCTTCAGCGAGGCCGTGTCGGAGCAGCTTGGCGTTCCTGCCCAGCAGTACCAGTTGATCCAGGTGGTTGCCGCGGTGCCCTGCGACACGGCGGCAACTATCTCCTACATCGCTGAGCGCATGTTGCTGCGCCATAACAGCGCGGTTGAGCTGGTCGACCGGGCGGAGAGGTCCGGGCTGGTGCGGCGGCTTACCGATGAGAGCGACCATCGGCGGTCGGTGGTGGACATTACGGAGGAGGCCGAAGCGATCCTGTCGCAACTGATGTCGCACCATCTTGCCGAGTTGCAGCGGGAAGGGCCCGCGCTGGTCTGCGCGTTGCAAAACATCATTGGGAACGGGGCTGGAGTAAAGAGCGGCCGCAAGAGAAAGACAGGAGAGCGATGAGAAAAGGTGGAGCTGTAGAGACGCTGGGAGACTATTCGGCGGACAGCAGAATGCTTCTTCTGGCGGGGCTTGCGGCGCTGGTGGGCGCTGCGGGCGCGGGGCTTGCGTGGGTGCTGCTGAAGCTGATCTATATTGTGACGAACCTGTTTTACTTCCACCGGTTTGCCACCTATTTTGCCGATCCTGGAGCCAACACGCTGGGATGGAAGGCTGTGCTGGTGCCGGTGGTGGGTGGATTGATTGTGGGTGCCATCGCGAAGTTCGGCTCGGCGAAGATTCGTGGCCATGGAATGCCGGAGGCTATTGAAGCGATTTTGACGGGTGGCGCGAAGGTGGCTCCGCGATTGACGATTCTGAAGCCGCTGGCTTCGGCGCTTGCGATCGGCACGGGCGGCCCGTTCGGCGCGGAAGGACCGATCATTGTGACGGGCGGTGCGGCGGGTTCTGTGCTGGGACAACTGCTGCACATGAGCGATGCGGAACGCACCGTGCTTCTGGTTTCGGGTGCAGCAGCGGGAATGTCGGCGACATTTATCTCGCCGCTCTCGGCGATTCTTCTGGCTGTGGAGCTGCTGTTGTTTGAATGGCGGCCGCGCAGCCTGATTCCGGTCGCTGTCGCCAGTGTTACGGCGGCTGCGCTGCGCCGGTTGTTGCTGGGGTCTGCGCCTATCTTCGCGATGCCGCTGATGACGGCGCCAATCCACGAGATCATCATTCCGTCGTCGCTGCTGCTTGGCCTGATTGCGGGCTTGCTTGCGGTAGTGCTGAGCAAGTCAATTTATTATTTTGAGGATTTTTTCGAGAAGCTGCCTATTCACTGGGCGTGGTGGCCGGCGATCAGCGGCGTAGTGATCGGGCTTGGCGGGCTGGTGTATCCTCCGGTGCTTGGAGTCGGATACACGGTCATTCAGCGGCTGATTTCGGGTGAGTTTACCTGGTCGCTGATTCTTGGGGTATTGATTGTGAAGTCGCTGATCTGGAGCTTTTCGCTGGGATCGGGGACCTCGGGCGGCATTCTGGCTCCGCTGATCATGATTGGCGGCGGGATCGGAGCGGTTGCAGGACATCTTCTGCCTCCTATTGCTACGGGAGCGTGGCCTTTGATCGGCATGGCGGCGATGCTTGCGGGGGCGATCGGCGCTCCGTTGACTGCGTCGGTAATGGCGGTCGAGTTGACGCACAACAGCGGCCTGATTCTGCCGTTGCTGATGGCTTCGGTGATGTCGTATGCCGTGACTGTACTTTTGCAGAAGCGATCGATTCTAACGGAACGGCTCAGCCGCCGCGGTCTGCACATGAGCCGCGAGTATGGGGTCGATCCGCTGGAGACGATGATCGTCTCGCAGGCGATGCACACCAGTGTGTTTGCTTTGTCGGCGGATGCGACGCGACGGGATGCGGCGGATTGGTTCAAGAAAATGAATGACCGGGGGGCAGAGGCGTGGTCGCACTGGCAGCGGTTATTTCCGTTGCTGGATAAGGACGGAAAACTTGTTTCGCTTTTGACGCGAACCCAGATGATGGTTGCGGCGAAACAGGCGGATCTTTCGCAGCCGCTGGCGAAGGATGGGAATGCTTCTCCGCGCGCGATGTCGCCTACGGATACGTTGCGCCATGTCGCGGTGGCTATGGCGGATTCGAAGCTCACACGATATCCGGTGCTCGATTACGAGGGCAAGTTTGTCGGCATCATCACGATCGACGATCTGTTACTGGCGCGTAACAGGGAAAGGCAGCGCGAGAGCGATCGCACGCGGGTCTTGCGGCTGCGATGGCCGTTTAGTCAGAGCGATGAAGCCGTGGCGGGGGCTTCCGAGAGTGTTGAGGCTCTGGATTCTGAGGAAGATGAGTTCCACGTATAGATTTATTCGGAGTTGACTCCAAAGAGAGCCGACATCTCATCGTAAAGAAAACCCCGGCCCGGCTGGTAGGGCTGGATCCATCTTCCGTCGAGGACGAACTGCGGGATTGCACGCTTGCCGGTATTGGCGATAACGAGGTCGGCGGCGCCCGGGGTGATTTCGATATCGATCTCCTGGTAGGGGATGTTGTGGGTGGTGAGAAAGCGCTTGGCCTCGCGGCAATCGCGGCACCAGGAGGCTGAGTAGAGGGTCAAATCCATGATTTCTATTTTACCGGCTATCTGCGGCGGCTTCAGGACTTCGATGGGGTCGTGAGCCTGACTTTCCGCAGGTTATGCTTCATGCATAGCTGGAGACGCTACGCGCATTTTTGCTGCTCCGCTCGCGCGTGATCGTGTCCAGATAGTCACTCTCCGCGAGCGCTTTCAAGGGGTCGGCCGGCAGTCCGCGGGCTATCCGCCACTCCCGTATTACGGGACGCACATCCTGCCAGAATGGGCCGCGGAAACACTCTTCCGCTTCGACAAGCCGGCATTGCTGCTGCAACTCCGCCAGCCTGGCCTGGTCGATCAGGGCCGCCTTGGCAAAAAGCTGCTGCGCGGTCATTACGGTCTGTACCATCGCTTCCATTTTGCCTTTGAGGTTGTGGCTCTGGTCAATCATGAAGGCGAGCCCTTCGCGCTCCCGCTCCGGCACACTCAGGATTTCATGGAAGATCCGGAATACCTGGTAGGGATCGATCGATCCCAGAGTGAGGTCGTCGTCGGCATACTTGCGGTCGTTGAAATGAAATCCGCCCAGCTGCCCAAGACGCAGCAGCCATGCGACGATCTGCTCGATATTGGTTCCCTGATAATGATGCCCGGTATCGACCAGCACCCTGGCTTTGGGACCGGCATGGCGCGCCAGTTCGAGCGCCATTCCCCAGTCCGCGATGTCGGTGTGATAGAAAGCAGGCTCAAACGGCTTGTACTCGACCAGCATCCGCTGATTCTCTCCGAGCGCCGCATGCGTGGCAGCCAGCACCTCTTCCATCCAGCCGATACGCTTGCGAATACTCTGGGTCCCCGGGTAGTTCGACCCATCCGCAATCCAGAGCGAGACGTCCTTCGACCCGAGCTCGCGCCCGATCTCGACGGAGTCCAGCAGGTGAGCCAACGCATTGCCGCGAATCTCAGCGCTCGGGTGGGCAATCGATCCATACTTATACTCCGGGTCTTGGAAAAGATTGGGATTGATCGAGCCAGCCTTTACCCCGTACTTCTTTTCCAGCGCGCGGATAGCCGGCACATCCGCCTTGCCGCCGGGCAAATCCCACAACACATGCAATGCCACAGTAGGGCTGGCGCCGGTCAAGGCATTCACCTGAGCTGCATCGCTAAATTTTTCCTCGATGGTAGTCGCCGCCGCGCTTTGAACGAACTTGCCGAACCGCGTCCCGGTATTGGCAAAGCCCCAGGACGGGACCTCAATCCGGAAGGCGTCGAGCGCGCGCCAGATCTTTTGTGCATCACGCTCCGCCGCACCTGCACCGTTGGTCGCCATTATTCCATCCCTTCATACGATCAGGTTTTTACAAACTAGAAATATACTCTCTATTGAAACATTTCAGCAGAATCTACCTTTCGGGTTCAAATGTCAAAGGTATTTTGCTCGAGAGTTTCACCCGGCCAGGATGACATCGAGAAATCGGGGGCCATGCACTCCCTTGATGCGCGTCATCTCGATGTCCGCGGTGGCCGAAGGTCCGGAGACAAACGTCGTTGCCAGCGTGGCCGTCTTCTGCAGTCGAACAAAAGCCTCCGGCACCGTCTCCACCACATCTTCGACCTTCACGATGCACAGATGATAATCGGGCACCAGGGTTACGGCCCGGCGCCCCAGCCCCTCCACATTCTGCAACACGACGGTCCCGGTCTCCGCAATGGCCAGGGTCGCCCCGGTCATTACACCATCCACCGCATCGAGTTCCGCGGCGGGCAATTGATTGTCGATGAGAAATTCGATTCCGGCCGGAAGCCATTCCTGAGCAAGCCCCGAAGGCACGACCATGCGCTTTGCTTTGCGATCTTGAAAGCGGTCCGCGAGAAATTTTGCCGCGGCCGCGCGTACCCCGGCCTGCTCTACCCGTATCACGCGCGCATCATAATCTTCCAGTCGATCGACGAGCAGTTCCAGAATCGCTTCAGGCGGAAGCCCAGCGCCGCGCCTGTACTTTCGTTCGATCGCACTCCAACCAGCCAGCGCCGATTTCTCATTCGCAGCTCCGCCCGCCGCTGCGCGAATTTTCCGAATGATCTCGGTGCGAGCCTGACCTGCAAACTCCTCAGCCGCCATTGCTACCTCGCTTCTCCCACCAGTCGCGAAAGGTTTCTCTGGGCATCTCGCGGAGATCCCTCGCCTGAGTCCAGCCGCCGAGTTGACCTGGCAACCACCCGATCCAGCCATCTTTTCGAACCAGCGGAGATTCAGCAATCCTTCCCAGACGCTGCGCGGCACGGAACCTCCGCTCACTTCGGAAGATCATTCCCATCGTCCGCATCGCCAGCGCTTCCGCGCTCAGGCCTTTCTGCTTCACCACTTTATTGCGCAGATGAATCAGAACCTCGGGGATATCGATCTTGACGGGACAGACTTCATAGCAGGCTCCGCACAGGGAGGAAGCATAGGGCAGCGACTGCGCGTGATGCATGTCCTGCAGCTGTGGGGTAAGAATCGCGCCAATCGGCCCGGCATAGACCGACCCATAGGCATGTCCACCGGTCTGCCGGTAGACCGGACAGACGTTTTGGCAGGCGGCACAGCGAATGCAGTTCAGCGTCTGCCGAGCTTCCTTGTCCGCCAGAATCCGGGTGCGCGAGTTGTCCATCAACACCACATGAAATGTTTTTGGCCCGTCGCCAGGATCCGCACCGGTCCAGATGGAGTTATACGGATTCATCCGCTCGCCCGTCGCCGAGCGAGGCAGCAGTTGCAGCAGGACTTCGAGGTCCTGGTAGCGCGGCACGACCTTATCGATGCCTGCCAACGTAATCAGCGTCTCCGGCAGGGTCAGGCACATCCGTCCGTTTCCTTCACTCTCGACGATGCAGACTCCGCCCGTCTCTGCGATCAAAAAGTTCGCACCGCTCACGCCTGTCTTCACCCGCAGAAACTTCTCCCGCAGGAATGTGCGCGCTGCATCGGCAAGATCGTGCGGCTGGTCTCCCAAGTCGGGCAAGTTCATCTCGCGCTTGAATATTTCGCGGATCTCCCGCCGGTTTTTATGCAACGCCGGCACCACAATATGGGATGGCCGATCCTCGCCCAGCTGAATAATGAGTTCCGCAAGGTCGGTCTCAAACGGATGAATCCCTGCCGCCTGGAGCGCAGGGTTGAGTTGAATCTCCTCCGTCGTCATGGACTTAATTTTAATAACTTCATTCGATCCCGAATCCCTGACCAGCGAAACGACAATCTGGCGGGCTTCGGCAGCATCCCGCGCCCAATGCACGATACCGCCAGCGCGCGTGCAGTTTGCCTCAAACTGCTCGAGATAGACATCCAGATTCTCCATTGTGTGTTGGCGAATCTGTTTTCCGGACTCCCGAAGCTGCTGCCAGTCGGGTATCTCAGCTATCACCCGCGCGCGCTTCGCCTGAATTACGTCCGTCGCGTGACGAACGTTCTTCCTCAGCTGCTCATCGCCCAGGGCTGTCTTTGCGGCGATGGGAAATGCCGGCGCAGTCTTCGGATCCAATTCGGTTCCACTCACCGGGCCTCTCCTTCAACTCCCGCCAGAATCTCTGCAAGATGTAATGTTTTCACGCCAGTCTTTCGGCGATGCAGCGCGCCCTGAATATGCATGAGGCAGCTGTTGTCGCAAGCGGTACAGGCTTCTGCGCCCGTATCCAACACCGCTCTCGTCTTATCGACCAACATGGCGCCAGAGACGTCTGCATTCTTGATCGCGAAGGTTCCGCCAAACCCGCAGCATTCCTCAAGGCCCTGCAACTCCACGAGCTCGATTCCGCGCACCGACTTCAATAATCGGACCGGGCCGTCGCCGAGCGCAAGGTTTCGCAGCCCATGGCAACTGGCGTGATAGGTGACTCGATGGGGATAGTATGCTCCCACATCTTCGAGTCCTAACCGTTTCGTCAAAAATTCTGAAAATTCAAACACTCTGGGCAGCAACGTCTCGAGGTGCGCTATCAGATCCTTATTGCCGATGGCAAGAGCCATTTTGGGGTAATGATCCCTCATCATGGCGACACATGAAGATGACGGGACGACTACGGCCTCGGCGGCTTTGAATTGGGCAACGAAACGCTCCAACAGCGGCATCGCCTCGGCCTGATAGCCGGTGTTGTAGTGCATCTGTCCGCAGCAGGTCTGTCCTGGGGGAAACTCCACGGTATGCCCGAGACGCTCCAGCACGCGTACTACGGCCTTGCCGGTCTCGGGAAACAACGTATCGTTATAGCAGGTGATGAACAGCGAGACGCGCAGGGCGGCCTCCGAGGAACGAGCGGAATAGAATTCAATAGAGAGTATATTTCCCCAACGCAACAAGCGTCAGGTACGATAGTACCGCTCCACCAAAGAATCATTATCTTTCACCGCAGCGAGGCCTCGTGGGACCGAATCCGTTTCTCGGAGTCATCTTTCACTGGATTGGAGGTTTCGCCTCCGCCACCAACTTTATTCCGTTCCGGGGCATCAAGCGCTGGTCGTGGGAGATCTACTGGCTCATCCAGGGTTTCGCCGCGTGGATCGTTGCTCCGGTTGTGCTCGCCTATCTTTTTGTGCCGAACGTCTTCGGGATTCTGCATACCGCTTACACGCAGGATCCGTCGAGCGTTTACTACCCTATTCTGTGGGGAATCCTGTGGGGCGCCGGCGGTCTTACCTTCGGCCTTGCCATCCGCTATCTGGGAATCGCCCTGGGATACGCGATCGCCCTGGGTTTATGCGCGGCCTTTGGCACGATCGTGCCGCCCATCTTTCACGGCCAGATTGTTAGTATTCTTCACCAGACCTCGGGCCAGATAATTCTGTTCGGGGTTTTCGTCTGTATCGCTGGAGTGGCGGTCAATGGCGCCGCGGGGGTTTCGAAAGAGCGCGAAGTCACCGCCGAAGAAAAAGCCGAGGCGGGGGAGACGGATTACAACTTCGGCAAAGGGCTGGCTGTCGCGATCTTCGCAGGGATTATGAGCAGCTTTTTTGCGTTTGGTCTGGATGCGGGTAAGCCTATCGGCGCTCTGGCCAAGACTCAACTGCTTGCCGATCACAGGCTGGACCTGTGGCAGAATCTTCCGGTCCTCATCGTCGTTCTCTGGGGTGGGTTCCTGACAAACTTTATCTGGTCGGCAATCCTCATTATCAAAAACGGCTCGGTCAAACAATTTGGCGGAGAGCCTGGCGTCAATCCAATGCGCGCCACGCGTGCCTCGGGGGACACTCTCGTCGACTTCGATCCGCTCGATCCTTCGACGTATGATCGGCTCGCTCCCAAGACCCTGGCGGCAAACTACTTTTTTGCGTCTCTAGCCGGCGTTGTCTGGTATTTTCAGTTTTTCTTTTATTCGATGGGCCAGACCAAGATGGGGAAGTATGACTTCTCCAGCTGGACTCTGCATATGGCCAGCATCATTATCTTCGCCACGCTGTGGGGAGTTTTTCTGAGGGAGTGGCGAGGCACCAGCCGCCGCACCAAAATATTGGTGGCTACCGGTCTTTTCCTGTTGGTGAGTTCAACGGTAGTGGTGGGTTACGGCAACTATCTGAAGGCCAGCGAAACTCCAGCGGCGGCGGCTGTTACTCGATAGCTGAGCTGCTTATCTGGTCCGGTATCGAGCGTTGACAAGCTGGAACGGCTGTTGCATTCTGCTCCTGTTCCGGTAAGGAGGTTTTCTCTTGGAGACGACGAGCACCAACGGCAGGCTGATTCCGGCGGCGGTACTGGGCGGGTGCCTGATGCTTGGCCTGGTGCTGGGCGGGTGGTTGCTGGGGTCGGAGATTAAAGAGACCAAGCTGTCGGATCGGTATGTGACGGTGAAGGGCCTGGTGGAAAGGACGGTAAAGTCCGACAGCGCAGTATGGCCGGTGACCTATAAAGAGACGGGCAACGATCTGCAGCAGGTCTATGCGAAGAGCGAAGAGGATCGGACATCGATCCAGAAATTTTTTGCGGCGCAGGGGATCACCCCCCAGGAGATCTCCGTGGGACAGATTCAGGTGACCGATAAACAAGCCAATGAGTATGGCGGAAATAATAATGGCGGACCGCGTTATATCGTCCAGCAGACGGTGACGGTGAGTTCGAACGATGTAGACAAGATTTCGAAGGCTGGACAGAAGACTGCACAGCTATTGCAGGCTGGGATTATTGTTGTGGGTGGATATGGGCAAGGGATACGGTATGTGTTCAACGGATTGAACGCGCTGAAACCGGACATGATTACTGAGGCGACGAAGAATGCGCGGGCTTCGGCGGACCGGTTCGCGGCCGATTCGGGGAGTCAGGTGGGATCGATACGATCTGCGAACCAGGGAGTATTTTCGATCTCGGCTGCGGATGCAGGCAGCGGAATGGCTCCGGGGGAGGATGGCGGAGGCGGAGGGGCGGCGGAAAACCCAGATGCGAGCATCATGAAGAAGGTTCGCGTGGTCGCAACGGTCGACTATTACCTGGTCCGATAAGCGCACGGTTGGCCGCATATCGTTGCTAGTCGTCTTGCGTGGGTGGTAGCCTTCGAATACTACCTTTTTACGCTGGAGTCTACGTCAATGCAGGCAAGTTACAACGGAATTGCAGTGCCCTCCGACGGGCAAGCGATCGAATACAGCAAGGGCAAGTTCAACGTACCGGACCATCCGATCATTCCGTTCATCGAAGGCGATGGAACGGGACGCGATATCTGGAAGGCTTCGCAACGAGTGTTCGATGCCGCTGTAGCGAAGGCTTATGGAGGCAAGCGGTCGGTAGCGTGGTATGAGGTGCTGGCCGGGGAGAAGGCTTATCGCCAGACGCAGAACTGGCTTCCCGATGACACTGTGAAGGCTACGATGGATTTTCGCGTTTCGATCAAAGGACCACTGACGACACCGGTAGGCGGGGGGATTCGTTCGTTGAACGTAGCGCTCCGGCAGTTGATGGATCTGTATCAATGCGTGCGGCCGGTGAAGTATTACGCCGGAGTGCCGAGTCCTGTGAAACATCCGGAGAAGCTGAATGTGGTGATCTTCCGGGAAAATACGGAAGATATCTATGCGGGGATTGAATTTCGCGAGGGAACCGCGGAGGCGGCAAAGTTCATCTCCTTCGTTAACGACGAGATGTTGAAGGGTGGGAAGAAGAAGATTCGGCTGGACTCAGGTGTGGGGGTGAAGCCGATCTCGATTACCGGCTCGAAGCGTCTGGTGCGTGCGGCAATTCAGTATGCGCTGGATAACAACCGCAAGACCGTGACTCTGGTGCATAAGGGCAACATTCAGAAGTTTACCGAGGGCGCATTCCGCGAGTGGGGATACGAGGTCGCATCGCAGGAGTTTCGGGATCAGACCGTTACGGAACGCGAGAGCTGGATTCTTGGGAATCTTGAGACGAACCCGAAGCTGACGGCGGAGGAGAACGCGGCGCTGATCGAGCCAGGAATCGAGTTTGCCGCAAAGGAATTCGGCGAAGGAGTTGTGGCCGAGGTGAAGCAGGTGGTTGCTTCGATCGGAGCGTCGCATGGCAATGGCAAGTGGAAGAAGAAGATTTTGATCAATGACCGAATTGCAGATTCGATCTTCCAGCAGATTATTCTGCGGCCCGAGGACTATAGCGTGCTGGCGACGACGAATCTGAACGGCGACTATATCTCCGATGCGGCTGCGGCGCAGGTCGGCGGACTGGGAATTGCTCCCGGCGGAAACATCGGCGATGGCTATGCGGTGTTCGAGGCGACCCACGGCACCGCTCCGAAGTATGCCGACAAGGATGTGATCAATCCCGGTTCGGTGATACTTTCGGGCGTGATGTTGTTTGATTTTCTGGGTTGGGCCGAGGCGGCGCGGCTGATCGAGAGCTCGATGGAGAAGACGATCGGACAGAAGTATGTCACCTATGACTTCGAACGCGGGATGCAGGGAGCGACGAAGGCCAAGACCAGCGAGTTCGCCACGCGAATGATCGAGAATATGGGCTAGCGGCAATAGAGGCCGCGTGGTACGGGAAACCGGACACTGATCGACACGAAAAGGCCGTGATGAGAAGCGATTGTGAGGGTTTGCAGAGAAGCGCTGTGAGCGTGAAGGACGACAAGGAAACGGAGAACAGATGCGGAAGAAGGTAACGGTTGTGGGTTCGGGAAATGTGGGAGCTACGGCCGCGCATTGGATTGCGGCGAAGGAACTGGCGGATGTTGTGCTGCTCGATGTTGTTGAAGGGGTGCCGCAAGGAAAGGCGCTCGATCTGCTCCAGGCGATGCCGATTGAAAAGCGCGATTGCAGCATTATCGGCACCAATGATTATGCGGATACCGCGAACTCCGACATTGTCGTGATCACGGCGGGAATTGCTCGCAAGCCGGGAATGAGCCGCGACGACTTGCTGAATACGAATTTCAAAATCATGAGCGATGTGGTCGGGAAGGCGGTGGCTGTTTCTCCAAACACAATTCTGGTTATTGTTTCGAATCCTCTGGATGCGATGGCGCAGACAGCGTTCAAGCAGGCGGGACTGCCGCGCGAGCGCGTGATCGGGATGGCCGGCGTGCTGGATTCGGCGCGCTTCCGGACTTTCATTGCGCAGGAGCTGGATGTGTCGGTGGAGAACGTGACCGCATTTGTGCTGGGGGGACACGGCGACACGATGGTTCCACTTTCGCGGTACTCGACTGTGGCGGGTATTCCGATTACGGAGCTGATTGAGCCTGCGCGATTGAAGGAACTGGAGACGCGGACGGCCAATGGCGGCGCGGAGATTGTGAAGTATCTGAAGACGGGTTCGGCTTACTATGCTCCTTCGGCCGCGGCGGCAGAGATGGTCGAGGCGATCCTGAAAGATAAGAAGAAGATCCTGCCTTGCGCGGCTTACCTCGAAGGCGAGTATGGCATCTCGGGACTGTATGTCGGCGTGCCCTGCAAGCTTGGCGCGAAGGGACTGGAACAGATTATCCAGATCAAATTGACTCCTGAAGAGCAGACTGCGCTGAATAAGAGTGCGGCTTCGGTGAAGGAGCTTTGTACTGTCATTGGAATGGCGTAATTAGGGCGTCTGACAGCGCTCTTCGCCGGCTACTCCATAAAGGCAAACGACGAGAGGCCCGCCCATTCGGGTAGGCCTCTCGTCGTTTTTACCGGGATGATTACGCAACCCTTTCGATGGTGACGGACTCTAGGACTACGGGGGTTTTGGGGCGGTCCATGCCGTCTTTACTAACCTTCGAGATCTTCTCGACGACGTCGTAGCCTTCGGTGACCTCGCCGAAGATGGTGTGCTTGCCGGTGAGCCAACCGGTATCGGCTACAGTGATGAAGAACTGACTGCCGTTGGTGTTGGGACCGGCGTTGGCCATGGCCAGCTTTCCTTTTTCCTGAAAGCCGTGACGGGAGCCGCGCGTCTCGTCGGCGAATTTGTAACCCGGGCCACCCATGCCTGTACCTTCAGGATCGCCGCCCTGGATCATGAAGTTTGGGATGACTCGGTGAAAGACTGTGCCGTCGTAGAGCTTCGCGCCTTTTTTGCTGCGGCTGTTCCAGTCTTTGGTGCCTTCGGCGAGGCCGATGAAGTTGGCGACGGTCTCGGGTGCGTCCTTCTCGAAGAGTTCGCAGACGATGGTTCCTTCTGAGGTTTTGAACTTGGCGTAGGTACCGGGTTTGTTTGGCATGTCAGAGTTCTCCTTGCGGTGGGATAGATGGGGTAGACGAAACGTCTCCGTAGAGACTGTGGAGACTGAGAATTATTTTGGCGGAGTCATAGGCGCGGCACCGGCTGTTGGGGTCTCCAGCGGAGGTGCCGCGGGCAGTGGCGGGATGGGTTGGCCGTCGCGCACGATGGTGACCCGGTTGATGAGGACGGGAGTAACTGGCCTGTCGTTGGCGTTTCGCGCGACGCGTGCGATGGAAGCCACGAGCAGGGCTGAATGGGCATCGCATATGCCGAAGATGGTGTGCTTGCCGTTGAGCTGGGGAACGGGTTGTTCTGTTATGAAGAACTGCGAGCCGTTGGTGCCTCCGCCGGAGGGTCCGGGACCAGCATTGGCCATTGCGAGCAGGCCGGGCTGATCGAAGGTGAGGGAAGGGTCGATCTCGTCCTGAAAGAAGTAGCCGGGGTCGCCAGTGCCGTCGCCTGCGCGGTCGCCGCCCTGGATCATGAAGTTGGGAATGACGCGGTGAAAGGTGGTGCCGTTATAGAAGGGTTGGTGGTGCATCTTCTGGAGTGTCTTGGGGTCGGTCCAGTCTCGGGTGCCTTCCGCGAGACCGATAAAGTTGGCTACAGTAACGGGTGCTTCCTTTTCGAAGAGCTTGCAGGTAAGGCGGCCCATGGTGGTATCGATGACGGCGGTTGGTCCAGTGGGAACGGGTGGCGGCTTGAGCTGGCTGGTGGTGCTGGGGGCATCGGGAAGCTGTTGCGCGGGCGTCGTCGTTTGCGTTTGCGCTTCGGAGGTGATGAAGCTGAGAGCAAAAATGAGTGCAAAAGTGCGAAGCGGCATGCCGTGTTGGACTCCAACAAACAGGCTATCGCAGACGCGCAGTTGGAGCAACGCGACTGCGGTAAGCAGCATTTGGGAAAACTGCCGTGGGGATTTGCAGCGCGCGAATCAGACGACGACTCGTTGGATGAGGCTCCGGACAAGTTCGAGGGAGCCTCCGTAGACGACGTGAGCGGCCCAGTGCTGGAGATGATCGGTGGCAGGAGTCTCCGTCGCGGGTGGCGCCAACTGCAGGGCGGGGACGGCGACTTCGTCGGCGCCGAGGAAGAGCAGAGTGCCGAAGGCGGTGCCAGCGCCGGTGGTGACCTCGGGAAGCAGCTCGGCCGAGACGCCATACACGATGCCCATCAGCGTACCGAAGGTATAGTGGACACTTTGTCCAGCGGTCTTTTTCCTGTCGTTGTCGAGCTGGGTCCCGCTGGCTTCGGCGATCTTGCGGGCAACCTTTTCGGTGGAGCCTTCCTGCTGGGCTGCTTGCTGTTCCTGCTGAGTCTGCTCGTGAGCGATTTGCCATTCAGATTCACCGTCGGCGAGCTTAAGCTGCTTTTCGAAGGCTTTTTGACCTGCTGAGGTGAGTTTGAGGAACTGGTCCATGATGAGCGTGGCGGCGATGCCCGCAACTGCCCCGGTAAGAAGACCTCGCACTATGGATGGTCGGTTAGTTCGCATATTTCCCCATTACCTTCGCGCTTTTTAACAACAAAGAATCTTTGATGCGCTTTACCGGCCAAAGGTGTAACTGTTAGCGTTGTGAGAGCGTCGAATGGTCTGGAGGATTTCATTGTGGCGAAATATGCACTTTACGTGAAGCTGAAGGCGAAGCCCGGAAGAGAGAAGGATGTCGAGAAATTTCTGGAGCAGGGCGCCGAAATGGCGAAGAAGGAAACGGGCACAGTGACGTGGTATGGACTACACGAAGACGAAGGGCGCTACAGTGTGTTCGATACCTTCAACGATGAGGCGGGGCGGGATGCCCATCTCAATGGCGAAATCGCCAAGGCACTGATGGCGAAGGCGAGTGAGTTGTTTGCGGAGCCGCCGCAGATTCATAAGATCAATATTCTGGCGGATAAATAATTATTCGAGGCTTTCTGCGTTGGACTGCACTTCGCGGAAGACGCGGAGGAGATTGCCGCCGAGCAGTTTCTGCATGTCCTCGGCAGAGTAGCCTCGGGCCATCAGCGCAGCGGTGATTTTAGGAAGATCGGCGGCAGAGTCGATACCTTCCGGTGGGACGGGGATGCCGTCGAAGTCGGTGCCGATGCCGATATGGTCTGCTCCGGCGATGTCCATGACGTGATCGAAATGGTCGATGAGCGAGTTGAATGGGGCACGGCCGATCTTTGCGGCGAACTCGCGGTCGATTGCGTCGGACGCCATGTAGGGAACTGGGATGCCTTTGGTTTTGTACCCAGCTTCCATGGCGGTGTGGGCCTTTTGACGTTCAGGTTTCTGGGCGTTCCATGCATTACGCCAGTTTTCGTCGATGAAGGCGGGGAAGAAGTTGATCATGACGACTCCATTGTTCTTCTTCATGGCAAGAAGCATTTCGTCGGTCATGTTGCGCGCGGCGGGGGTGAGAGAACGGGCGGAGGAGTGGGAGCCGATGATGGGTGTGCGGGTGGTCGCGATGACGTCCCAGAAGGTTTTGTCGGAGGCGTGGGAGATGTCGACCATCATGCCAAGACGATTCATCTCGACGATGACATCCTGGCCAAAGGGGGTGAGGCCGTTGTGGTGCTGGATGCCGGGGTCATCGATGTCGCCCGAGGAGTCCGCCCAGCTATTGGTGTTGGACCAGGTGAGGGTCATGTAACGGACGCCGAGGCGATAATAGTCGCGAAGGAGGGCGAGAGAGTTTTCGATGGAGTGGCCGCCTTCGATTCCCATGAGGACGGCGAATTTTCCCTGCTTGTGCGCGATGAGGATGTCGTCGGCTGAGAGGCAGAGCTGAAGTTTGCCGGGAGCTTTGCGAATTTGATCGAGAGTGGCGTCGATGAGTTCGAGGGTGCGGCGGGCGGAGGCATTGGCGGAGTATTGATGTGGGTCGACCCAGATGGAGAAGAACAGGGCATCGAGGCCACCCTTTTTGGCGGAGTCGTAGTTGAGCATGCCGCCGTTGAGCGGATCGGTGAAGTTCCAATGCTCGTCGAGGAAGCGTTGGGGGGTGTCGGCGTGGGTGTCGATGACAATTGCAGAGTTGTGAACGGCGATGGGGTCGGCCTGATTGGTCATGTAGGGTTTTTGTTCCCTGCCGTTCGGTTGGCATGGACGTCCTTCTTCTGCGCGGGACAAAGAGATTGTAACAAGGCAAAAGCCTCATCTCTGCTAACGTTTCAGCATGCGTCCTATCGAATATCTGTCGGTGGTCGTCCTGATGGTGGAAGAGCAACCCCTGACCGTCTCTCCCTCATCTGTTGATGGAGAGGTGAATTTATGGCACAAGGATTGAACTCGACAAAGAGCGCAGCACGTCCTTCGCATGAAGCGATTGAGGATGAGACGACTGCGGATGAGGGAAACCAGACCGACCAGGAGAGAATGGATCATGCCGCGATGCAGAGTGCAAAACGCGGCGAGAACCGTATCCGTGACAATGAAGATACGACTCCGGGCAATTCAATGTTCACCAAATAGACGATTCACAATTTGCGAAAATGCCCCGTCAGTCGACGGGGCATTTTTTTTAGATGACTGATGCTAAAAGGCTGCTGCGCCTGCGTCTGCTACGGCCTGGTCCTGCTTGCCCATACCCCCGCTGACCCCGATAGCGCCGATGACCTTGCCATTCTTTTTGAGCGGAACTCCCCCGGCAAAGATCATTACTTTTCCGTCGTTCGATGCATGAATGCCGAAAAACTGATCGCCGGATTGCGAGAGCTCTCCGAGGGCTTTGGTTTCAATGTCAAAGGCGCGCGAGGTCCAGGCTTTTTTGATGGCAATGTCGACTGAGCCGAGCCAGGCGTTGGGCATGCGCTCGAAGGCAAGGAGATGGCCTCCCGCGCAAACGACGGCAATGTTCATGGGTTGACCGATGGATTCGGCCTTTTTCTGGGCTGCGGCGATGATGCGGCGCGCATCGGCAAGCTGGATGGATTCGTGTGTCTCCGGTGTTGCAGCCTTCATGGAATACTCCTTGACCTGGCCATCGTTTGTTCTACAGAGGTTGGATGCACGAAACCGCACGCGGGTAAATCGGGTGTCGGTTCGCTAAATCTTTAGGCGCTGAAGGCCGCTCGGCGTTGCGAGATTCAGCGGGCAAAGAGGTCTTTGACCTGCTGGATGAAGACATCGCGGCCCATGTCGCTGATGGCTTCGGTGAGGGGGAGTTGTTTGGGGCAGGCCTGAACGCAGTTTTGCGCGAATCCGCACTCCTGGATGCCGCCGTCGCCTGCCAGGGCGCGAAGGCGTTCTTCTTTGAGGACGGCCCCGCTGGGATCCATGTTGAAGAGCTTGACCTGGCCGATGGTGGCAGCGCCGACGAAGCCGGTGGCGTCGTTGAACTGGGGGCAGACCTCCATGCAGATGGTGCAGGAGATGCAGTTGGAGAGCGGGTAGCGCTGCTCCTGGATTTGGGGAGCCTGGCGCGGCCCCGCTCCTAAGTCATACGAGCCGTCGATGGGAACCCAGGCTTTGACCTTCTTTAGGTTTTCGAAGAGGACGGAGCGGTCGACGGCCAGGTCTCGGACGACGGGAAATTTGCTAAGGGGGGCGAGGCGGATGGGCTGGTCGTTATTAGGCCCACGAAGTTTGTCGACTAGCGCGGAGCAAGCCATTTTGGCTTTGCCGTTGATAAGCATGGCGCAAGAGCCGCAGATCTCTTCGAGGCAGTTGGAGTCGTAGGTGATGGGGGTGGTCGGCTTGCCGGCGACGTCAACGGGGTTGAGCGCGATCTCGCCGAGCAGCGAGGTGATGTTCATGCCCGGGCGGTAGGGGACCTCGAACATC
>DATAVY010000183.1:0-5711 GCA_036267495.1 Edaphobacter sp. | reverse complement strand
TCTTGAGCGTCGATGTTGACGTCAATGGGCGAGTTGATGAAGGCGCCGGTGCCGCCGCTGGATGTGCCGCAGGTGCTGGTGCTGCTGTAGCTGATGCCGACGGTCCAGTCAGTGGGTTGAGGAGCGGAGGGCTGGTAAGGTGCGCCTGTGCCTCCGGCAAGACCGAAGAGAGTCGTCATATTGGCCGTGCTGCTACTGGACGGATTGGTAAACATATAATAAAGGGCCTGGAGGGTATCGGCAGCCGCGGGGAAGTTTGATGGTGGATTGAGGTTAGTCGTATCGCGGATGGGAGGAGCAGCCGCAGAGAAAAGCGACGTGCAGCCGGCGGCGGAGGAGGTTGCACCATTGACACAGGCGGAGATGATGTTAGCCAGCAGGTTGATCTTGCCGGGCTCTGGTGTTGCGGTGACCGTAACAGCCGGATTGATATCTCCTGCGGCGTTTGCAGCAAGCGCGGTGGATGGAACCCCGAATCCCGTGGTGGAATTGGCTAAAAGAGCAATGGTGTTATGGAGATTGTCAACGATCGCCTTTTGTTGGCCTGTGCCGTCAGCAGTGAAGGAATCGAGCGCCGGATTGAAGAACTGCCCGGCTGCGGCCATGGTCGCGACGGTGGTAACTTCGCTCATAAAGACGAAGTTCGAAGCAGTGAGCTCTTTGCAATCCCCATAGATTGCAATGAAGGCGGCAGCGGAGTTGGTCTGGGCCGGATTTCCATTGTTCTGAGTATTGCCGCCTTGGGAGAGGACATAGACCAAGGGGTCGTTGGTGGGGTCCGACGGGCAGGAATACGTGTCGGTCGTGCCGTCGTCTCCCGCGTTGCCGTTAACCGGATCTTTGGTAAAGCTGAACGAACCCAGATTGTCGCTGGCGGTGGTGGCCGCCAAAACCGCAGGCTTAGATTGCCCGAAGAACCATAGAGTGACTTTGGCGCCGGTGACGGGCTGATTGCCGCCATGAATTTTTCCGCTGAGGCTGGCTGGAGAGCTGAATGGGTTTGTGCCTGTAGGAGCCATCGACATATTCGCGCAGCCAGCGGTGAGGATGACGCTCGATGCCAAAAGCGCGAGCAGATTTCGCTTTGAGCCCGTCAGCCGGGCGAAATAGTTGCCAATCATGGGTGTTCCCTCCGAAAGGTGGTGAAGCGGTTTGCTAAACAAGGTAGTTGCCGTGGCGACAGGTTGAGGTGACCAGGGGGAATTCGCAGTCATACGAGTAAGACAGGCTTCGGAAAAAAGGTACCTGATTGCAAATCGAATTTTAGACAACAAACGAACATTTGAAGCGCATCCTGCTTAGTAAAACTCTTTGTTGGTACTAGCTCCTTCGGGGGAGAGAGCACCGCACAAAGGTAACTCTTCGAACGTCTCATGATGGAGCATACCCGAGGTTAGCTGTTCTGTTGCTTAATTGCTCATGATACTTTTGGGTCATTCATCACAACACAATTCGTTGAACGAGGACAAAAGGGCTCTCGGAAAAGAAGACCTGACACTTCACTCTTCGACTATCTTGAAACCGGTAACTGAGGAAGACGCTTGATTTAGATACGATCGCAAGGGTGACGAGATGATTTTCCAGAACATCGAGAGGCATCTGACAGCTACCGAACGGAGGTATAGCAGTATCTTGATCCGTTTGTCCAGATGTTACCCAACTTTGTTCCAGGTTGTGGATTTCCCGACCTCGCACAATCATCCGGCGTGCAGCGAATACTGAGGCGAAGGCTGCGGCAGCATCCATAAGGAGATGGCAGAGAAGAGCGCTGCGTAATCGTTTTGTGGTTAGAAGGGAAACCGCCTGGGATGGCAACCTGGGTTGCGGAGGGCTAATCTATGCGAGTAGATTGCTTCAATCAAATCCTCTCAATGGAGAAAACATGCGCAAGCAATTTCTGGCTTTTTCGGCAAGTTTAGCTTTTATGGTGCCTTTGATGTTGGGGGGATGCAAGAGTTCTGCGCCTGCACCGGCTCCAGCGGCCACGCCAACGCCGAGTGCGTCCACGGATGGTACGGCGCCACCGAATTCCGCAACTCCGAATGCGGCCCCGGCGGCTGCCCCCACAGCATCGAGTGCGAGCGCGCCAACTACTGGGCCAGCAACGCCGGGTTCGGAATCGACTCCGGTTGCTGCTTCGCCTGAGCCAGCGCCGGCTCCTGTAAGGTTGACGGCACCGGCTGGCGCCGCCGTTGTGGTAACAGTGACAGAACGGTTGAGCGCGAGCAGGAACAATGTCGGTGATGGATTTACCGGAGTCCTTGCGCAGCCGGTCAGGAGTTCGGGTGGCGCGACGGTCTTCCCTCGCGGAGCCCGTGTTTCGGGTACTGTGGTTGCGGCCAAAGGGCAGGGGAAGTTCAAGGGGTCTGGCGCGCTGGGGATCCAGGTGACTTCGATCTCGGGAAGACCAGTGAATGTGAGCTCGTATGAGAAAGAGCAGAAGGGCAAGGGTAAACGCTCGGCGGGCTTCATCGGAGGCGGCGCGGGCGGCGGCGCACTGATTGGCGGGTTGGCGGGTGGCGGCAAAGGCGCTTTGATCGGCGGCCTGATCGGCGCGGGTGCAGGTACTGCCGGGGCGGCATTCACCGGGAACAAGGACGTCGTGATTCCGTCAGAGTCCACGATCAATTTTCACCTGACGGCCCCGGTTACGATTACGGTTCAGCCGAAGGGCTAGTGCGGCACAGAAAAACGATGAGAGACAAAATTTGCTTCTGTTTTGAAGGCAGGTGTTCTTTTATGCGTAGACAAAACGTGGCGGCGGCCGAGAAGAAGGTTGGCCGGCGGTAGACTGAATTCATGCGGCTGAATCCGGTTTTTTTATTGTCTGCGACCGATGTCGCGCACTTCCCTTCCGAGGCTAAGACGTATGGGGCGCCAGAGGTGGCGTTTTTGGGCCGATCGAACGTGGGGAAGTCTTCGCTGATCAATTCCCTGCTGGGATCGCGCGAGGCTAAGGTTTCTTCGACTCCGGGACGCACGCGGGCGATCAATTTCTTTGCGCTGCATGAAGGCGCGGGCGAGAAGATGAAGGTGAGGCCGGTGTTGATTTTTGCGGACCTGCCTGGGTATGGGTATGCGAAGATTTCGAAGTCGATCTCGGCGGAGTGGCCAAAGTTTATTGAGCCGTATCTGGCGGAGCGGGAGACGCTCGCGCTTTGCGTGTGCCTGGTGGACACGAACATTCCGCCGCAGGAAAATGATACTCAGTTGATCACTTATTTGAAGCAGATGCAGCGGCCGTTTCTAGTGGCGGGGACGAAGTCGGATAAGCTGTCGAACAATCAACTGGCGAGATCTCTGGCTGCTTTGAAAGAGGCACATGAGGTCAGCGAGGTGCTGCCGGTGTCGGCAAAGACGGATGCGGGGACGAAGGCGCTCTGGGGGAAGATGATGGAAGTTGCGGAGTAGAAACCGGCCTATGGCCATACAATTCGGGCATGCGTTTTCTTAACTTTTTTCTTTTTTCCTTTGTTGCCCTTGCGCAGGACCGCGTTGTTTTGCAGACGAGTGTGCTTCTCGACGGTAAAGGCGGGGTTCTCAAAAACCAACAGATTGTCATCGAGGGCGGCCGGATTGTATCGGTTGGTCCCGGGAAGGCGAAGGCTGACTACGATCTGAAAGGTCTAACCGTGATGCCGGGGTGGATCGACACGCATGTTCACCTGCAGTGGCATATGGATGCGAATCACAAGGCGGTGGCGGGTGGTGCCAAGCCGGAGGAGATGGCACTTTATACCGCTGCGGATGCGTGGATGGAGTTGGAAAATGGCTTTACTACGGTGCAGAGTGTCGGCTCTACGTTCGATGGCCCGGTGCGCGACCGAATTCACGAGGGCGTACTACCCGGTCCTCGGGTGCTTACGTCGTTGATTCAGATCCAGGGTATGGGTGGTGAAGGCGAGAAGCGGCACGCGTGGACGAATGATGAGTTGCGCGAGATCGTCCGGAAGAACAAGGCTGATGGGGCGGACGTCATCAAACTGTTTGCGACAGCGGGACTCGGTGCGGGCGGCGGGCAGACTATGACGGACGAGCAGATTCAGACGGTCTGCTCCGAGGCCAAGGCAGTGGGGCTGCGCTCGGTGGTGCATGCGATAGGAGATGCGGGTGCGCGCGCGGCTGTGCTGGCGGGTTGTACATCGATCGAGCATGGCACTTTCCTGAAGGACGAGACGCTTGATTTGATGGTGAAGCGTGGGACGTTCTTCGATCCGAATCTTCTGGTGCTGCACAACTATCTGGATAACCGGGCGAGCTATACCTTTTCGGATGCGCAGCTCAAGATTCTTGAAGATGGAATTGCGCCGACGGTTGATGTGCTTCGCCGGGCCCGGGCCAAGGGTTTGAAGATTGCGTTTGGGACGGATGCTGTTGCGGGAGCGCATGGACGCAATGCGGAGGAGTTCATCTATCGCGTGAAAGAAGGCGGAGAGAAGCCGATGGATGCGATTGAGAGTGCCACGTCTGTATCGGCGGGGGCGCTTGGGCTGGGCAACGAGATCGGAACGATTGCGCCTGGATATCAGGCGGATTTTGTGGCCGTCGCGGGAGACCCGCTCACCGACATCACGGCAGTGCGCAATGTTCGGTTCGTGATGAAGGGTGGGAAGGTTTATAAGAACATCGCCCATTGAGACATCGGCACCGATACGAAGAGTATCGCCGATACTCCGAACGATGATGAAGCTGCTGAGACAAGGCGGAAAGAAACGGATGAATGAGGTGACTAACCTTTGAGCCAGTAGCCGAGGATGGTGCCGATTGCACCGAAAGCCCACTTTTGTTGGGCATCATTTTGTTTCGACGAGAGGACGATGAAAATCGCAGCCGCGAGAACGGCCAATGTGACAATGATCTGCATCACTACTCTACTCGTGTTTGGATTCCTATCCGAGACACTCACGCGAGAAGCGCCGATGATCCCGGTTCTGGAAAACAGGTTCGCGCCATGTTTCAAGTATTCCCGCGCGAGACCCTCATCAAAAGGCTTATCGGGATGCAATCGCTCCCATAGGACCTTCACTTCTTCCATGGTTTGCGGCGATTTATCGGTAGGCAAACTGGGATAGGACTGAGCATAGGTTGATTCAAGCGCCTCTCGTTCTTCAACCTCTTTCTCGTCACGGCGTTTTGCTCCGCGCACATAGATCGTCAAAAAGATGCATGCCAAAAGTGCAGCGCTGAAGATGAGTAATCCTGCGTGATCATGTATCGTTTCGATCATTTTGTATGTCCTGAAGAAGATTGGCATCCATAATAGCTCCGAATTTGACAGATTTTCCGGCCTACGGCCAAACGCTGCGACATGGCCACAGCCGCCGAAACGCCAACGACGAAGCAACTTCCCGCCAGCTCCCGATGCAGAACCGTATTTTTGGCGTCCGTGCCGAGACGGGAAACGAAGATCTGATGTGCGCTTTTGCACAAAGGAGCGGGTGAATGGAAGATTTGTTTTTCTCCATAGCACCCGCGTTCCGCAGGGTTGAGGCAATTACTCGCCGTAGTAGTCGAGGCCGAGATGGGTGATGAGGTCTTCGCCCATGATGTGGCGGAGAGTGTTTTTTAATTTCATGGATTGGATGAAGAGGTCGTGTTCGGGGTAGACGCCGGGGGCGCTGTCGGGAGCCTTGAAGTAGAAGCTGAGCCACTCCTGAATACCGAGACCGCGCAGGCTGGGCGTGCGAGCGGCGAGGTCCATGAAGAGGCAT
>DATAVY010000182.1:0-21275 GCA_036267495.1 Edaphobacter sp. | reverse complement strand
CAGATCCCCTCGCTGCGCTGCGGGATGACAACCATAAGGGCAAAGGCAACGGCACCACAAAGACAACTGCAACAGCAACAGCAATAGGAATGGCACGGGGATAGCAATGGCAATGGAGGGGATGCGGGATCTGCTGAAGGGCTCCCTGGGCCGTAGCCTGGGTGCATTGCGCGATGAGGACAGGCTCGCAGCGGCGTGGGCTGTGGTCTGTGGCAAGGCGATGGCCGGCCGGGGGATCGTGGTTGGTTATGCGGACGGCGTGGTTCAGGTGCAGGTGGAGGACGGGGTTTGGTTGCGCCAGTTGATGACCATGCGGGGACAGCTTGCGCGAGAGATGGAGCGGATCGCGGGAGTCAGAGTGAGCGAGATACACTTTGGGAAGAAGAGGAACGGCGGGCAATGAGCGAAGAGGCTGGAGTCACGATCGACGATGTGCGGCGAGTCGCGGAGTTGGCGAATCTGGAGCTGACTGCGGAAGAAGAACCGCGAATGCAGCGGGATCTGAATGCCATCCTCGGGCATATCGCGCAGTTGAACGAGTTGGATACGGCCGGTGTTTCGCCGATGGCGCAGGTGGGCGAGATGTTGGGTGGTGTTCTGGATTTGACGGGCGCGTCGCTGCGCAAGGATACAGTGAGGCCTTCGTTGGATCGTGTTACGGTCATCACCGCAGCGCCTGATAGCGATGGCCGATTTTTCAAGGTTCCCAAGGTGATTGAGCGGTAGCTTTCGCGGCCACGATTGACCAAAGGCACAAGTACGGTTTCGTTCCGGGGTAACAGCCAGAAAGGCAACCGCAGATTCCCTTCGGGAATGACAACCAGAAAGACAAGGGCAAAAGGCAAGGGCAACAGCAAGGCAATCGCAGATTCCCGTTCGACTTCGCTCAGGCAGACTCTTCGGGAATGACAACCAGAAAAACAAGGGCAACGACAAAGTGCAGGTCCATAGAAAGTAAAACGGTGAGTGCGGGGCAATGGAGTTAGAAAGTTTGACAATCGAAAAGTTGACAATTGGGGAGGCGCGTGGCGCTGTGGCCTCGCAAAAGACAACGGCGACGGCGCTGACGGAGCTGCATTACGAGCAGATCGGTTCGCGGGATGGCAAGATCAATAGTTTTCTCGCGTTGAGCCGCGAGCGTGCGATGGCGCAGGCGGCGAAGATCGACGGGATGGCTGCGAAAGGTGAGACTCTGCCGGCGCTGGCGGGCGTCCCGATGGGGATCAAGGATGTGCTGGTGATGCAGGGCGCTCCCGCCACGGCAGGGTCGCTGATCCTCAGGGACTACCGGCCTCCTTACGACGCTACGACCGTCAAGAAGCTGGAAGCGGCCGGGGCAATTCTGCTGGGAAAATTGAACTGCGACGAGTTCGCGATGGGATCGTCGAATGAGAACTCTGCGTATGGCCCGGTATTGAATCCGAGGGCTCTGGACCGGGTTCCGGGGGGATCGAGTGGGGGGTCGGCGGCGGCGGTGGCGGCAGATTTTGCGGTGGCTACGCTAGGTACCGATACCGGCGGGTCGATTCGGCAGCCGGCGGCTTTTTGCGGGGTGGTCGGGGTGCTGCCGACGTATGGGCGCGTCAGCCGTTATGGCTTGATCGCGTTTGCGTCTTCGCTGGATAGAGTGGGGCCTTTGGCGAAGAATGTGAAGGACGCGGCGACGGTGTTGCAGGTGATTGCAGGCAAAGATATTAACGACGCAACTTCGTCGGATCGTCCGGTTGACGACTACGTTGGCGGACTCACGAAACCGTTAGAAGGGCTGAGGATTGGGGTTCCTGAGGAGTATTTCGGCGAGGGGCTGGATCCGGAAATTCGTGGTGCAATTGATGGTGTTTTGGCTGGTTTAAAGATGGTGGGATGCGTGGTAAAGACGGTCAGTTTACCGCACACAAAATATGCCATTCCGACCTACTACGTGATTGCGACGGCGGAGGCTTCGTCGAACCTGTCGCGATTCGATGGGGTGAGGTTTGGTTTCAGGGCGGAGGGTGTCAAGACCTTGTCGGAGATGTATCGCAGGACTCGCGAAGAAGGATTCGGTCCCGAGGTGAAGCGGCGGATTTTGCTGGGCACCTATGCGTTGAGCGCGGGGTACTACGACGCCTACTATCGCAAGGCCCAGCAGGTAAGAACTCTGCTGACACGGGATTTTCTGGCCGCGTTTGCTGAGGTGGATGTGCTGATAGCTCCGGTGACGCCGACTCCGGCATTCAAGCTGGGAGAGAAGACGGGCGATCCGGTGAAGATGTACCTCGAGGACATCTACTCTGTGGCGGCGAGCCTGGCAGGAATATGCGGGGCTTCGGTGCCTTGCGGAACGACGAAGGAGGGTCTGCCGATCGGGGTGCAGGTGATGGGAAGGCACTTCGATGAGGGAACGATGCTGCGCGTGGCGCAAGCGGTAGAGACGGGACAGAAGAGTGGATCGAGCTGATTGAATCAGCGAACAAGTTCCGCAGGCGCCAGACGAAGATGCGGATCCACTCACCAGGACATTTGGCTGGGAACTCCCTGCGCATGCATGCTGAGGAATTTACCGAAGATTTCCGGGAACAGACTTTGCCCGTCGGGCGTAAGCCACTTGAAGGCTCGGCCTGGAGTCAACCGGGGTGATCGATCACGATTCGACAGTGAGGCAGCACATGGGTAGGGCAATTCTTGATCTTGTCTGGGGCTTCATCGCCTTTGCGGTGGTATTGGCGGTATCGTTCATCACGCGTGAGCACCAAGACATTCGATCCTTCCTAGCGGCGACCTGTGTAGCCTTTTTCGTAGCGGCGCTCCTACGCGCCAACCCTCGGCGCGGGCGGCTGGGGCTCACGGTTCTGCTGGTCGCCCTGGGCGGAATTGTGCCAGTGGTCACGATGAATCGCCTGGGAATTGCTTTTACGGGGCGGCCCTTCATCGTTTCATTTCTACTGATGAGCGTCTGTGCAGCGATCCTGGGCATGGGAATCCGGTGGCTAAATGCACGAGCAGGAATACGCTATGCCGCAGCGGTTGGATGCTTGTCTGCAGGTGTAATTCTTGCCGCTGTCTTTGTGGCGGTTCCCCGTTGGATGGAGAGTGGAGCGTATCGTAGCGTCAATCAAGAAATGAGCCCGTTTTCCGCCGAGACTCTCTCGGGCCAGAAGTTATCTTCAGAAGACTGGAAGGGGCGTGTTGTCGTGCTCTCCTTCTGGGCGATCTGGTGTACACCATGCCAGAGTGAACTTCCCGAAATCGCAGCACTTCAAGCCAGATACCGTGACAACCCAAACGTTCTGATCATCGCCCTCAATTCGGGGAATCACGGGGAAACGTCCGCTAAAGCGCAAGCCTACCTGACCAAAAGAAATCTGACGCTCAACTCAGCCATCGATTCCTTTGGTGTTGCTCCCGGGGAAGACTCCTGGGGACCAGCCGCAAAGAGCCTCGGCGTCACCAATCTTCCGGCGCTGTACATCGTGGATCGCTCCGGGAGAGTGAGAATCATTCACGTCGGCTATGACTCGTCCGAGCAACTCAGCAAATCCCTCTCCCGCCGAATCGACGAACTTCTAAAACCTCTGTAGTGCCGACATTTCCGCGGAACCGGGATATCATGGGAGTGGACTCTCCCATTTTTCCAGTAGGAAGCAAACGCATTCCGGTATGCTGGAAGCGGCAATCCGAAAGGGTTTTGTCGATTGTGGCGAGGACCTGTTGCTCTCGGGTAACCCGGATTCGGGTTTCCAGGCGGGATCGTTCAAGGTAACAGATCCAAGGTAAAAGAAGGTTGCGAGGATTACAGCAGATGCAGTTTGGCAGTTCGCCCCGAGCGCTGAAATTTGGATATGTGGTTTTGTCGACTGTACTCGGGACGTTGATGGCCCGTGCCCAGTTTTCCGATATAGGACAGTCGCTCGGAAATACCACGGGGCAGCAGGTTGCGTGCAATCCGCAAGACATAGCCTGCCAGGCGGCGCAGCAGAATCCCGGTCAGGGACCCACGCAGGGGCGAGTGCCGCAGCAGGGGCAACAGCAGCCAAACCTGAATCAGGGAGTGGTGCTGCCGGGTCAGGAAAATAACAATACTACGGAGACGACAACCAACAACAATCTGACGCAGCAACAACGCCAGCTGCTTCTTCAACCCAAGCTGCCTTTGGACCCGCCTACCGAGTTTCAACAGTTGATTGCCAATTCGATCGGCAAGATGCTGCCCATCTATGGAGTCAATCTTTTTCTCAACCCGCCCTCGACGTTTGCTCCGCTGAATGCGATTCCCGTGCCGCCGGATTATGTGGTGGGTCCGGGAGATGAGCTGCTGATCCAGGTATGGGGTCAGGTTTCGCTCAACAGCCGGTATGTCGTCGACCGTTCGGGCAGCATTTATATTCCCCAGGTTGGATCGGTGCATGTCGCCGGGGTCTCGTTTGCGCAGATGCACGATTTTCTGAAGGGGCAGATGGGGCGGGTGTTTCGCAACTTCGACCTGAATGTGAACATGGGCCAGCTGCGCTCGATTCAGGTGTTCGTCGTGGGTCAGGCGCGGCGGCCGGGGAGCTATACGATCAGCTCGTTGAGTACGCTGGTCAATGCGCTCTTCGCAACCGGCGGCCCCAATCCGCAAGGTAGTCTCCGGCACATTCAATTGAAGCGTGGGAACACAGTTGTCGTCGACTTTGATTTATATGATTTGCTGCTGCACGGCGACAAATCGAAGGACGAAAAACTGCTGCCTGGGGATGTGATCTATATTCCGCCAGCGGGAGCACAAGTGGCAGTTGCGGGCAGCGTCAACTCGCCGGCCATCTATGAGCTGAAATCGGCAGACGGTACAACGGTTGGCGACATTCTGGAGCTTGCCGCCGGGCTGACGAACGTGGCTTCCAAAGAGACGGTGCGGTTGGAGCGGCTGGACGAACGGCGAATGCGCAGCATTATCGAGGTGCCTCTGGACGCGCCGGGGCGCGAGACGGTGTTGCGCAATGGCGACCTTTTGGAGTTGAATGCCCTTTCCGGGCAGTACAAGGATGCGGTTACGCTTCGGGGGAATGTGGCAAATCCCGGACGCTACGCGTGGAAGGCAGGGATGCGCGTTCGCGATCTGCTGCCGAGCAAGGATGCGCTGATTACACGCGAATACTGGCTGAAGCGCAGTCAGTTGGGCCAGCCGATGCTGACCTATATTCCCAGCTGCCTGCCAAAGACGCCATTCGGGATTCCGAGTTTGATCTATGGAATCCCTGTCGGCGACGAGGGACAAAATCCAAACTGGCGTTATTCCTCGACAAGAAATCCGAATTTGATAGGCCTTCCGTTCGGCAGCGAAGGAGGAAGTTCCACTCAGTCGGACGATGGGATGACCGACGGCGGACTGGATTGCTCGACAGTTCCTGAATCGCAGACGGCTGCCAGCGGGAGAAACGATCGCTACACTCCGCCGGCCTTCAATGGATCGAACGTCGCAAACGGCTACGCGGCAAGCGGGTCAACCTCGTCGAATCCCAACCAGCCTTTATACAGTACTGCGCAGAACAATCAGACTCCCAACCAGATGAGTGCGACCACGGCCAGTGTGGGGGCAAACACGATTGTGAATTCTTCAGCGGGACAGTTTAAACCGCGCAACGACGTCAAGTTGAGTGAGCCCGATATCGATTGGAGCTATGCGGTCGTCGAGCGGCAGAGCAAAGAGAATCTAACGACGTCGCTGGTGCCCTTCAATCTGGGCAAGCTTGTGCTGGAGGGGGACTCTTCGCAAAATATTGAGTTGCTGCCGGGTGATGTGGTGACGATCTTTTCAAAGGCTGACATTCATGTGCCGCAGGCGCAGCAGACCCGTTATGTTCGACTCGAAGGTGAGATTGGTTCTGCCGGTGTCTACAGCGTGCTTCCAGGCGAGACATTGCGGCACCTGGTACAACGGGCCGGAGGAATAACTCCGGATGCCTACCTGTACGGCGCGGAGTTTACCCGCGAATCAACGCGACGCGTTCAACAACAGCGGCTGGACGAATACATCGATCAGATCACGCTTCAGGTGAGCACGAACGCAACGAACAATGCCGGCCGGGCGATCAGCGCGCAGGACACGGCTGCGCTGGGGACGGCGCAGCAGCAAAATCAGAACGTCATCAACAGCCTGCGCCAGGTGCGGGCTACGGGACGGATCGTCCTCGAGATGCCCGTCGATGCCCATGATCTGTCGCAGCTGCCCGATCTTCCTTTGGAGGATGGAGATCGATTCATCGTGCCGCGAGTGCCGTCTACGGTGAGCGTCGACGGAGCGGTCTACAATCAGAACTCTTTTGTGTACGATCCAAGCCGGCGTGTGGGAAGTTATATCAGGCTGGCGGGCGGAACCAATCGCGACGCCGACAGAAATCGGGCCTATGTGATTCGTGCCAGCGGCTCGGTTCTCAGCAAGCAATATAGTTCTTCGCTGCGCGGAAACAGCTTCGATTCCCTGCACATCTATCCCGGCGATACGGTCGTGGTCCCGTTGAATTTGACCAAGGGAAATACGATTCGCCTGGTCGTCGACATAGCGCAGATTCTTGGCCAGTTTGGAATCGCGATCGCCGCGGCGAATACTGTGTTCTAGGAAGACGCGCACTGTTCTCGGAGTCGTGAGACACGACGACTCAGGAGTGATTCAAGGGCTCAGGCTGTTTCTTCTCCGAGGAGACAAGGCCTTTCAACTCTTCCATCCGCGCACGTTCCGCGGGGTTGTTGGAAAGCCGCATCAATCCTTCTTTGGAGAACGCCCAGACGATACCGGCAAACAAGCCCAGCACCACGGACCCAAGTACGATGAGAGTCCTCTGGGGTGAGGATTTTTTATCGGGGACAACGGCGCGGTCCACGACCTGAACTACCGCACCCTGCCGCGCCTCGTCCACTTTGGCGACTTCATACTGTCGGGCGAGCAGGTCGAAGATGGTCTCAAAGTACTTCACGTCGCGCAGCTTGCGAATATATTCGATGCCCGCTTCCTGCATGTTTCCCTTGGGGATCAGCGCATTGGTCGCTCCCTCGGAGGCGGCGCCCATTCGCTGCTCCTGCGCGCGCAGACCGGCCAGCTGTTGTTCGGCAATCTGGAGGTCGGGGTTTTCGCCGGTGGCGAAGGAGCGCATACCGGTGATCTGAACCTCTTTCGCGGCGATCTGCCCGCGCAGATCGGCGAGCAGCTCGATGGTTGCGCGGGTCTGGGCGTCCAGTTGGACCAGGCCCGTCTTCTGTTCGGTCCTTTTCAGATCTTCCTCGGCGGTGGCGAGATTGTCTTTGGCCTGAGTCAACTGCTGCTCGAAGAACAGCCGGCGTTGCGATGCCTCGGTGACCGCGAGAGTGGCAGACAGCTTCTTGAACTCCTCCACATACCCGTTCGCCATCTCTTCGGCGCGTTTTGGGTCGCGATCCGTGACTGAAATGCGGATGAGACCATCCTTGGCGCCGCTGTCGATATCGACGATCTTTTCAAATTTTTTGCGGGCATCGGACTTATACTTCAGCTTGAAAAAATCCATCAGGTGGAAGCGATCGACCATTGCGTCTTCGACTGTCCGGCTCTTCAGCATGGCGACCTGAAGGTCATTGGGGTTCTTCAAGCCGAGACTGCTGCCAGCCAAAGAAGCGACCGATCCCAGGCCGCTGCTGAGTTGCGCCATAAGTGCACTCCCGGCGGAACTACCCTGCTGCGGCGGCAGGATGGTTGTGATTGCCGTGTACTTGATGGGAAGGATGAGCGATAGGATGATCGCGGTTCCAATGATGCATGCGGTGATCTTAAAAATGAGCCAGCGGTAGCGAACGAGAACGATGAAGAGATCAAGAAGAGAGATCTCTTCCTGCGGGGGTACGTCAGAAACTGAGTACACCTCCCTCTCGGTTTGAGTAAGTACGCTTGCTGAGGCTTCCGGTCGATTCACAGACATTATGTTCTCACAGGAGGAAAGCCTCGTCAGCAACATGTGCGTTTGGGTCCTTCGAGCCACACGATTTCTAGTGTTTAGAGAATTCCTGAGCTTTAATTGTTCGCCAACTCCGCGGCTCGAATAGCATGATTCAACCTAGCAGGACAGCTATAATGCATATTGACTGCATAGAATGAGCGCCCAGGGATCAACGACAGGTAGTCTGCGTTTTGTGAACACAGCGCCGCGCGCGCAATCCATTCCCGCCTTAGCTGTTACGGTCGGGCTGCTCGCGATCCTGCCTACCTTCACGAATCTCAAAATCGGTAGTTTTCAATCAGAAGACTTTGTGCTGCTGCTTCTTCTTGGATTCTGCACCGCTAAATTTCTATGTTCGGGTTTTTCCTTCCGAATCGCCTCTGAGCTTCGTCGCTTGTTCAAATCCTATGGTCTGCTGTTGCTGCTCCTGTTTTTTTTGTCCATTCTCTCCGTTCGACTCACCTTTTACCCTCTGATCGAGGCATCTTTTTTGAAACAGCCGGTAATTTTTTCCGTTTCGAAACTCTTGCAACTGGTGGCGACGGTCTGCGGTTTTTTTTGGTTGACGAATGTTTTCATAGCAAAAAAAAAGTTCTTTATGCAGGCCTTGAACGCATATTGGCTGACCGGAGTCGCGGTCTGTTTCTATGCGATTGTTTGCTATATCACGGTCGCGATCACACGCTCGTCTTCGCAGACCGCGATTGTAGGCGCGTATAGCTCCGGTGGCATTGGCGGCGCGAGAGCCCGCGGATTCTTCAATGAGGGTGGCCCGTTCGGAATTTATGTTGTCAGTATTTTCCTCGTTGGGCTTCTTCGTCGTCATGTTATGGGACGTCGGCTAGGCACGATAAATATCGGGCTACTATGTTTAGCATTCATTTTAAGCGCCTCGAAAGCGGGATTTTTCGCGGCAGCGCTTTTATTTCTCTTTTCAATTATTTATGCAGCAACTTTTCGAAAGAAAGTTTCTTATTTGATTCTCTCAGTCGCACTTTTGTGGGGTATTGCTGCGTCATTGAATTTTGGTGACCAATTGTATGGGTATCTCTATAGCTTCCAAAATATCGAGGAGCAGGTTGCTGCTCGAGGGACCGATATGAACCTTGTCGCAGGGAGGGTCTCTGCTCTCTACATTGTTCCCCAAATGATCTTAGCCCATCCAGTTACAGGAATTGGACTAGGAAATTATCCATTGATGAGAAACGACCCTCACTATCTTGGCATTTTGCCCGCGATTCCAGAGGTTGAAGATGTAGGGGGAATCGGAATTCCAGGTATAGCGGCCGAGATAGGTATCCCCGCCACGCTTTGGCTGCTGACTTTACTGTTCACACCTTATTGGGTGTGCCGAAAAAGCGCTTCGATACTTGCGGTCGCGGCGGTCTTCCAGCCTTTGGCCCACACTTTTGCAGTGCAGTTAACATTTTTCTATCCGTGGTTTGTCAGTGCATGTGCACTCGCGGCGTTGACGTATGGACCCACAGTAATTCATTCCAGGCGTCGGAATCGCTCTTCGCCTGTACGGCCCTTGGAAACCAGCGGATTTTGAACGAAAAGTTAGATTAGCTGAACTTTCGAAAAGGTGCGGACCCGCTGAAGACGGAAATTTCAATCAAAAGTTCGGGTTTATTGCTCATAAATTCGTAGTCAGCTTGAAAGATAGCGTGATTTGACTCAGGTGAATTGAAGTGGATGTTAGAAAGTCGCGATTTCACTCCGGCAAGTGCATAGACACGCCCAGCTCAAAGGAAATATTGGGATTAGCTGGAATGGGTATTCTGAATTTCTCTTTGAATGAGCGCTCTATGATCGATGTTGCCTATAGTAAACTCATATTAGCAACGGAGTAAATGTAACTAGTGCGAATTGCGATGCATGTTTGTCCAACAAAGTTTCTGTATGTTCGTCAGAAACTTTCGTCGAAGTCGCCAAGAATTCTGGACATCGGCTGTGGAAACAACTCACCCAGCACCACAAAGCATTGGTTTCCTGGTTGCCATTATTCAGGCGCCGACATCGCGCAGTACAACAACAACGAACAGGATCTTGCCGCAATTGACGACTTCTACCCGCTTGGTCTTGATGGGTCCGGCTATTCTGTAATCCCAGATAAAAGTTACGACTTCATTATTCTCCATCATGTTATCGAGCACATGGAAACGCCTGCACCGATTCTGGCCACGATCTGCTCGAAGCTGAAACCAGGAGGATATATCTGGATAGCGTTTCCTTCCTTGCGTAGCTTATCGTTACCTTCTGCGGAAGGCTCGTTGCAATTTTGCGATGACCCGACCCACGTTCATGTCCCAGAGGTTCGGGAAATCTCGAATATCCTTTTGGCCAATGATGTAAAAGTTCTGAATGCAGGTCGGTCAAAGGATTTTGTCAGAACTTTGATAGGCGCAGCAATTTTACCGTTGGCCTTTCTTAGGCGATTGTTCACGGGCAGGATGTCTGCAAAAGGGCTGTGGTATGTCCTCGGATTTGAAGATCATGTGTTTGGCCAACGACGGGCTAACTGAGGCGGCAATTGCTCCAATTCGCACTGATTCACATCTATTTGTGCCTGAAATGATCTCAGGCCTGATGAACATGGATTCCATTTGGATCTAAAACCCAACGCGACTGCTCGCAAAAGCGCTCTCATCGTAAAGTTCGGTGCAATCGGTGATGTGATTATGGCCATCCCCGCGGTGCATGCACTTTACCGGCGGGGATTCGATATTCATTGGGTCTGCGGCCGCGCTGTTCAGCCACTGCTTGAGTGTTACTCATGGATCAATCTTGTTCCTGCGGAAGACAAGGCAATACTGCTCGGTGGGCCCTTCGAGCGGGCGAGAAACATAGCCGCCCTGTGGGGCGGGATTGGTTTCAAGAAATATGACCTTTGCGCCACGTTGTACTACGACCGGCGCTACCGCGTTCTGACGCTCCCGATTCGAGCACGGCATAAATTAGCGCTTTCCCGGCAATCAAGGGTGACGACTTTACTCGCAGGGCGTCATCATACGGATGAATACACCCGTGTCCTCCTGGGGATGGAGGACAGTTGCCGGGAAGAGAGCAATTCGCCGGTCCGTCCTGATCTTCTGCCATCGTTTTCATGGCCCGTGAAGAGCGCCCCAAAGCGCATCGCGATTGTTCCCGGCGGGGGCAACCATTTAATTCGAGAGCAGGCAAAAGGTCGTTTACCTGAGCAGGTTTTGCGTCGGTGGCCTGTGGAGAGTTATGTGGCGCTTGCCCATCACTTGGCGGACCGCGGCTGGGAGGTTGTTCTTCTGGGAGGACCGGAGGATGTGTGGGTCAGGCAATATTTCCAACAACTAGCGGTCACAGACCGCATTGGCATGCTGTCGCTGCCTGAGGTAATTCTCGCCTGCGACGCGTGCGACGCCGTTGTCACGCACGATACCGGTCCATTGCATCTCGCCGGGTTGAGCGATACGTGTCTGCTCGGGGTTTTTGGACCGACCGATCCTGCGACTCGTGTTCCCCGAAGACCGTTTGCGGTAGGCATCTGGGGCGGCCAGGGATTCGCTTGCCGGCCATGTTACGACGGTCGCGACTTCGCGCCGTGCCAGTTCAATGGATGCATGCATCAGGTAACTCCCGAGATGGTGCTCCGCGAGCTCGATCAGTTACTCAACGAGCGAGCAGCGGGAAAATTGAGCCCGTGGCGGATCGTCTATCCGGAGAGTGACTTGCTTCTTAAGCACAAGGCTCTTACTGTTTTAGGACAGAGCAGCGATTCTCCCATCTCGTAGATCAGGCACCAGGCAGAAATCAGTTGCGAAGGGAACCCTGGACGACTACTGCTGGCCAGTCGATTCTGTACAACTTTTGAGTGGGACCGGGGTCGATATCGAAATGTGTTGAATCGAAAAGCTATTATCACTTGATGCAAAGGCTTTCGGAGGCTCAGTCTCAAGAGCAGAAGCCTTCCAGATAGATATAATGGGTATGGTCTAACCCGGACCGACGGAGGCTCCACCTGATGCGCGTTCTCTTCCTGAATCCCCCTTTTCATCCTCGGTTTTCGAGAGAACAGCGCAGTCCTGCCGTAACCAAAAGTGGAACCCTGTATTACCCGAAGTGGCTGGCCACGGCCGCCGGAGTCGCTATCCAGAACGGTCACGATGTTGACCTTGTCGATGCTCCGGCCGGCGGTTTTTCAGTCAAGGCAGTGATCGACCGGATTGCGGCGAAGAACATCGAAGCTGTCGTATGTGACACCTCCACCCCCAGCATTCTCAACGACGTCAGCGTCGTCGAAGCCATGGTTGCGGCGAATCCTTCGCTCCACGTCCTGATGGTCGGCCGTCACGTGTCTTCGCTTCCCAAAGAAACGCTTGCCATGTCTCCGTCGCTGGAGGCGGTGGCCATCCGCGAGTATGAGTACACGGTGCGTGACTGGCTGGCGGCAAAGGCGTGCGGGGCAGACCTGGCGACCGTCGACGGTCTGGTGTGGCGCAGTGCGACCGGAGAGATCATCAGCAACAAGCAACGTGAGGCGATCAAGAACCTGGATGAGCTGCCTTTCGTCTCCGAGGTGTACAAGCGTTTTCTGCATACGCCGGATTACTTTTACGGCCACTCGTTGTGGCCTCTGGTGGTCTTCGATACCAGCCGTGGCTGCCCGTATCACTGCTCGTTCTGCGTCTATCCGCAGACCTTCAGCGGGCATACGATGCGCTATCGTTCGGTGGGGAACGTTGCCGATGAGTTCGAGTTTGTCGCCCGCGAGATGCCTGAGATCAAGACGGTGATGCTTGAGGACGATACGTTCATCGTCAGCCGGCCGCGCACTCTCGAGCTGGCCAATGAGCTCATCCGCCGCGGGAATAAGCTGCCCTTTGACGCCAATTGCCGTGCCGACATTGGGGCTGAAGACGAATTGCTCTCCACGCTGCACAAAGCCGGTGCGCGGCTGTTCTGCGTCGGTTTTGAGAGTGGCGACGTCGAGGTCATCAACGGCATGAAGAAGAACAACGATGACCGCCGCGATGCCAAATATCACGAAGAGGCGCACAAGTTTGTCCGCCGATGCCAGAAGGCCGGCATCATGGTGCATGGCTGTTTCATGGTCGGCAACCTGAACGAGACGCCCGCCAGCATGGAGAAGACGCTTGGATTCGCCAAGGCGCTGCGGCCCGATACCGCGCAGTTCTTTCCCATCATGGTCTATCCGGGTACGGTCGCGTACCAGGAGGCAAAGAAGCGCGAGTACATTCAGATTGAGGATTGGGGCGCGTGGTTGACCAAGGACGGTCTGCACAACAGCGTCGTCACCCTGCCGAACATCACGCACGAGCAGCTGGTCAGTTTCTGCGACCGGGCGCGGCGGAGCTTCTACCTTGCGCCGTCGTACCTGGCCTATAAGCTGAAGCAATCACTCAAGGATCGCCGCGAGCTGCAGCGCAACATCAAAGGCTTCGTTACTCTCTCCAAGTATCTGCTGCGTGGAAGCGAACACGATAAGAATGCCACTGCGGAAAAGTCTGCGACTCCAGGCAAGCCGCAGGGAGCGACGGTCTAACTCGATTTCATGAGTGATTCAAGGCAGGATATTTCGCCGGAGACTCCGGGCGGAGCTTCTATTAGCGCCACGACGGCATCGATCATCATTCCCACCTTCAATGGCGCCTCCCGCATTGGAAGCTGTCTCGATTCCGTGGTGAAGCAGACGGCAGGCCGCGGTGTGGAGATTCTGGTCGTGGATGACGGCTCGACGGACAACACAGCTAGCGTGGTTACTAATTTTCCTTCCGTTCGCCTCATCACTCAGGCGAACGCGGGGCCTGCCTCTGCGCGGAATCATGGAGCATTACAGGCGCGGGGAGCAATCCTCCTGTTTACCGACGACGATTGTGTGCCGATGCCGGACTGGCTGCAGGCCATGCTTGCTCCCTTCGAAGACCCGGAAGTCGTCGGAGCCAAGGGCGTCTACCGGACCCACCAGAAAAGCCTGGCCGCGCGTTTCGTGCAGATCGAGTATGAGGACAAGTACCGGCTGATGGCCAGTCTGCCGAACATCGATTTCATCGATACGTACTCGGCGGGTTTTCGCCGCGACCGCTTCCTCGAGATGGCCGGGTACGACACGTCATTTCCTGTGGCGTGCGCCGAGGACGTCGAACTTTCCTACCGCATGTCCGCGCGCGGCTGGAAGATGAAGTTCGTGCAGGGCGCGATCGTCTATCACACCCACCCGGACACATTCTCGAGTTATCTGAAGAAGAAGTACAAGTTCGCGTTCTGGCGCGTGCTTGCCGTGCGCAAGAATCCCGGCAAAGGCGTCAAGGATAGTCACACGCCCCAGATCATGAAGCTCCAACTTCTCTTTGCGCCGGCGCTGTTGCTTGGAGTGGTCTTCGATGTGGTTGCTCGGCCGCGAGTGCCGGTATCGGCAATTGTGGTCGGCGGTTTCCTGCTAACCACGCTGCCATTTACGCTGCGGGCAATCAAAAAAGATCCGATTGTGGGAATACTCTCCCCGGTGCTGCTCGCGGCGCGGGCCTGCGCGCAGGTGCTGGGCGTCGCCGCGGGTTTGATCTATGCCCGCCGCAAACCAGTCGAGAAAACGGCCATTTCAAGCCCTTCTCCGATCGCGAACACCGAAGCAATCCCTGACGTTGTCGCCACCCGCGATCGAGGGTAACGGAAACGTTCAGCGATGGAAGTGCAGCTCCGGGTTCCATGTAACTTCAAGCCAGCCGCTGGTATTGTGTTGCGATCCGGCCATGTACGACGGGATGAGGAACCGCTCGTATTGCGTGAAGAGCTGCGCCTGCCAGTGCCGATTGATGGCATACGAGGCATTCACAAAACCGTCCGTGATCGTCCCCCCGTTCGGCAGGAACGCCCCGCTTATCTTGTTCTGTCGATAACCCGCCTCGACTCGGGAGCGCGCGGAAAACCAGTACCCCGAGCGCCCTTCGATGGCGCGTCCATCGCGGCCGATAGCATTTCCCAGCAGAAAACCTTTGTTGGTATTCGAATCGAGATATTGATTGTTCATGAAGAAGTGCTGGCCGCCAAAATCGAAAGCCAGGCCTTGGGAGCTGACCGCCTCAACCCGCAGGTCCATGTGCGCGAGCCACGGTAGCCGCGCGAAATAAATTCCCGGGTTCCACACCGCACGACGAGGTGCGTCGATGGGATTTGGGTCGTCATCGGAGTAGGCATCCGCGTACAAAGTGACGATCCGGCTCAGAAACGGCAACCGATAGCGAAAATCGAAGTTGCTCTTGCGGTCGCCGGGATCGTCGCGGTCGCCATAGCCGGCGCTTCCGCCTCCGCCTCCCGCGCCGCCGCCCGTCGAATTGAAGCTGAAGACGTTGGCTTTGAAGCTGTGCAGCGTAATGGGATGGTTGACGCCCCAGAAGACGGACCAGCGAGTAAAGCTGATCTCGAGGTTGTCCCCGAAGTTGAAATCCGCCTTTTGCCCGTTGTACCAGGGCCGTGCCGGATAACTGTGGCCGGACAGCTTCCCGAGCACAATGTCGAAACGATAGGTCCCGATCGCAGGGAAAAACGGCAGCGGGTGAGGACGCGTCGAGACCAGTCGCAGATTGTAAGTTGGCTCTGCGTTACTGGAGAAGGCGAGCGGCCCCATCGTTGTCGGCCCCCAGTAGATCTCCTGTTTGCCAAGCGAGAGAGCGTTGCCTCCAAAGGCGACTCCTCCGTACAGCTCGATGGCTCCCTGGTGTTCGAATGCTGCTCTCTGAGGGATTGGCTGGATGTGCGGGTCCGAGTCTGGCTGTATCTGATCCAGCGCATTGATCAGTTGATTGCGTGCCGGGGTCTCCCCTGGACTGCCCGGGCTGTGCTGCTGTTCCTGGCGATCGAAGAAGAAGAACCGCCCGTCGTGAGCGCGGAAGGAGAATCCGGCGATGGCGCTGCTGCCGCGTCCAAGCGGCCGGCCGAAGTCATTCCACCAGGTCTGGCCGAAGTGGAAGCTGTCCTGCAGCGCCGGACCCGCGATGGTCCCGTATCGCGCGTAGACCGACTCGAGGCTCAGTGCTTCGTAGTACAGCGGCTCGCTTTCGAGCTCTGCCTGCAGGTCGGTCAACAGCAGATGAGCCTGTGCGATCAGGCCGGGGCTGTACGCGTCCTTCAGATCCGCGAGATTTTCCGCTTCACGAACCTGGCGCAGGCACTCCTGACGAGTCCAGGGCCGTATGGCAACGCTTTGGTCGGGGATGAAGCCCATGGCCGCGAGCCGCTCCAGCGCAGGATAGATCCAACTATCCATCGGCACGTTGGTTGAGCCTATGGTGTCGGGATCGACATCCGCAGACAACGGTTGCGCCGGGCGGTTGGCGACCGGATCCGGTGGAAGATGCAGGTTCGCCTGAGAGGTGGGATGGATGCGCGCGATACCGAAATCGTCAGCCGTGCGCGAAGATTCGAAAGGATTCAGAGTGAAATTGTGGTGGACGCGATAAACGTAGTGGCCGATCAGCCACCCAGCCGCGCTCCCGATCAGCACGTCGGAGGGAAAATGCTGCTCCGCGAGCACTCGGCTCACGCTGACGCCCGTCGCCAGCCCGTACACCGCCGTGCGCGTTACCCAGCCCGGATACTCGTCGCCGATCACCGAAGCTATCGCCCACGCCGCGGCCGCGTGATTCGAAGGAAACGAAGAGTCCAGCGGGCTCGAGCTGAAGAAGTCGCCCTTCGCATCGTTGACGTTGGGCCGGTCCCGCAGCGAGACAAGCTGCAGCCCCTGGCTCACAACAAGGCTGTCGACCAGCGCCTCCCCGCTGAGCAGCGCCGTTTCATGGGCCTGCGGAGCGTCCCGGTTCAGGCTCCACAGATACATGGTTCCGGGAATCAGGCCCAACGCCCCGACTCCAGCCTCCGACAGAGTTTTGAAGTGCTGCTGATCGTTCGCATTAATGTGGATCAGCGAATTCATGGTGTGCTGATCGCTGCCGATCATTGTCCCAGTGACCGCAGCCAGCGGGAGCAGCCACATCGCATCCAGCGGCTTCACGTGCAGAGGGCTTGTCCAGATCGCTCTCTGGTCGAGGAGAATGCGCTTCGGCGCTCCCGCCAGGGTAATCGGCTCCGGCTTCGGCGGAAGCGCGGGCGCAGGCAGCGACGCAGTTTGAGGAGTGGGCGCGTCGGGAAGAGTCGAAATTCCGCTCGCAGACGCAGCGGCAGTCCCCGGCTCGCCAGGCACGCTCTGCGCAACGCAAAATCCACCCGTGGCAAGCAGAAAGACCGCTGTGAGACACAGACGCGCGCTAACTTTGCGAACAGGTTTGGGGAGAGTCACAGGCATCGGAAAGTTCGGGTGACAGCTTACTGCAACCCTTTGCAGGAGACTATCATAGGCGGCAACTCGATCGATCTGCCACCATGCATCGCTATTGTACGAATAGCGTTACCCGTCACACGGGCGCACGGAATCTTCTCCGCGGGCGCTGTCATGACGCACATCCCGGCAAGAAGCTGTTGGATACATGGATTACGCGGCCTTTTGCGCCTGTTTGATAAGCCGCGACGCCTCATCCGCATCCTTGCAGCCGAGCAGTTTGTACTCCTTGCCTTCGAGCTGGTGATAATTGACGAAGAATTCCTCCAGCTCTTTGACGAAGTGGCGGGGAAGATCTTCAAGCTTCTTGATGTTCGTGTACCTGTGGTTGGCTTCCGCGACAGCGACGAGCCGGTCGTTGCGAACGCGTTTTTTCCCTTCGAGCTGTTCGCCGCGAATGACGCCGATGAGACGTGAGCTGACGAGACAACCTGGAAACGCAGGCTCATCCATCAGAAGCAGGACGTCGATGGGATCGCCATCGTCGGCGCGAGTGCGCGGCAGAAAGCCGAAGTCGTAGGGAAAAACCATGCCCGCAGGAAGAACTTTCTTGAGCGAGAAGATCTCCTGGTCGGGATCGAAACTGAACTTGTTGCGGCTGCCCTTGGGAGTTTCAACGATTACCTGAAGCAAGCCATCTTTCTTGCCCATAGGTTGGAGCTGCGTCGGATCTACGAGGGATTTCGATACGGGCTTGCGCTTGGCCATACTTGCCTCTCACTGCGGAAGTTCCAGTTAATCGAGATGGGTGTCGTCGAGGAAAGGTTGTCTTTGGTAGGAGATAGCCATTTTTCCAGGATGCGATATGTGCGCAGCGGAGCTAAGCGGGCAGCAGCTCTCGTACCGCGGTGCTCGCGATCGCGTTCTGGTAGATCTCAATAAGGCGCAGATAGTTTTTTTCCGGCGTATGCGTCCGAAGATAGTATTCGCGGGCTGCGACGCGCATATTCTGCGCTGCGGCGGGGTTATTGGCATACCAGTCCAGTGTGGAGCAGAGAGCTTGGGGGTTGCCCGGCGTGTAGAGCAGGCCAGTCTCGCCGGGCCTGATGACAGCGCCGGCATTGCCCAGGCCCGCGGCGATGACGGGAAGGCCCAGGGAAAACGCCTCGATGATGCTGAGTGGGAGCCCGCCTTCATAGCAAAGCGAAGGCATGATCAGCACCCGCGCTCTCCGCAGGTACTCCAGTATCTGGTCGTGGCTTACCAAACCTTTGGCGAAAAGCCGGCTGCCCGGCCGCTGTGTGGCGCGCTCAACCTCATCCCTCATCGGACCATCCCCCAGCAGGACAACGTCCATGCACAATGCTCCGCTCGCATTGGCGTCGATCAGCGTCTGCACACCCTTCTCCGCACTCAGGCGGCCGGCGAAGACGGCATAGCTCCCATCTCCGCTTCCCAGCCCTCTGTCCACGGCGGAGTTCGGCTTCACAACGATCTTTTCGGGCGGGATGCGAAAGCTGCCGAGCTTGCCGGCCGCGAAGGAACTGAGCGCGATGAAGGCTGAGACCTTGCGTGTCCAGGTGCCGAGCCGGTCATGCAGCGCCATGCCGAAACCGGAGACAGCGCTGCCGGCGCGGCTGGACCGGTAGCATGCGTGGCGAATGCCGGGAAGAAACGACCGCGTGGAGACGCACTCTTCACAGACGCGCCCGTGGCGGAAGAGAGTCGCCGACGCGCACAGTATCCGGTAGTTGTGCAGGGTATGGACGACCGGCACACCCGCTTCGGCGCAGGCGTAGAAGATTGAAGGTGATAACGCAGGAAAAAAGTTGTGGACATGAACGACGTCCGGTCTTTGCTTCTCGATCGCGCGCTTCATGAGCTGCCTGCTTCGCGCAGAGTAGATCGACTCGACGGATGCCGCCATCCGGCTTACAGCTCCCTGGATGTGATCGTTGTCGGCATCGAGCCGGGCGACGCTGTGACCATTGGCTCGAAGCATTTCGGACTCGGTAGAGACAGCTATATCTTCCCCGCCACTCTGCTGGTACCGATTGTGGGCGATCAGGACCCGCATCTATTCTCCGCGCGCACACCTGCCTGCCCCTGTAGGATACTCTGCGGCCAAACCAGGCGCCGCATGGAAGGTGCAGTCCGGATCAAATGGTATTCGCATTCGCGAGGCCGAAGACAATGGCCAAAGGATATCGGAGACCTGCGGCTACCAGGCGATGGATCGAAACAGACCGAAACGGATGGCAAGGCCGACAGCGGCGGCGAGAAGGATAGCCCAGGTGTCGGTTGAGATGCGAGCGCGAAGGTTGGACATGAAGGTCTCCTTTGGAAGAGAACGCGGTACACGAAAGAGGTGTGCTGCGGCTGCTGAATTTTTAAGAGAAGAGGTAACGCGCAGGAGGGACTAGCTACAACAACAGCGTGTCGGCATGAGGTGCAGGGTCGCGAATTGGCGGGAGACCGTCATGTGGATTCAGTGTAACTCAGATTGATTTTTCCTTGCGCAGAATGTGGCGAGAAGATGTTTTGCCACCTTGTTTGCCTGCTGGCGAAGTCGAAATGCTTTCTCCTGAAGCTGATCGATGGTGGGGCTGTGACCGGAGAGACTTTTTTGCGCTTCGTCGAGCAACAGAAGGCAGTCGTGCCATGCACCGAGAGTATTCTGGGCGCGCTCGAAACGGGCGGCCACATCGGCGACCGTCTTCGAGTCCTCAGCGCCCGTCTCGGCAAGGTAACGCGCTGTTTTTCCCGCTTTCCGTATGGAATGAAGTTGATCGTCCTGCTGCGGATCCAGTTTGCGGATGGTGGAAGCAAACCATTGGCCCGTCAGGCGAACGAGTTCGGTACCGCTGAGATCGAGATCGAGCACAGGCTTCAACACCGTTTCAACATCATTGAGTTCGTCATTCAGTGATTTCTGGTTTTTCTCAAGGCCGGCGAGAAGTTTTTTGGCTGCCTTCTCCCTGGCGGAGGCAAGCTCGCGATCGAGCTTCTCGGTGTCGCCGTTTTTCCGGTACGCGTTGAGAAGATCGCGATGGACATCCAGGTCGCGCACCGCGCCTGCTGCGTGGCGAATCTTCCCAAGGGTCTTGCGAAGAACTTTTGATTTGTTTCGAATTTTCAGGCCGGTGGAGGCATCGAGAAGTTCGAGTGTAGCTTCGAGGCGGCGTGTGGCGGAGCGCAGACGATGCACAGGCTTCATCGAAGGATGGTCCAGACACTCGACGATTGCGGCTCTGAGCGCCAGCGATTGACGGAGAAAGGCAGTAACCGGTTGGGACATGGCAATAATTTCCTCCCCAGGGGAAACTATTGTATGGATTTATGAACTCCGCGGCGAAGGGGGACACCGGCGTCATGCGAAAGTTGCGCGCAACCCGCGCAAAGTCTGAGGGTTTCATCTAGTGTATGCAGGAGGTTGTATGAAACTCGCAAAGGCAAAATCGATGGTGGTAAAGGGCGTTACGGTTAGCCTGCTGGCAGTTGGCGTCGCGATGGCTGCGCCACCGAAGGCGAATGCGGCGGTTGTGGTTGACGCAGGCTTTGGCGCTCATTATTATGGTCGGCCGGACTATCATGAGCGACTGCGGATCGAAGAAGCTCGCCGCCACGCGGAGTGGGTGCGTGCTCATGAGCGCGACCGCTCCTACTATCGCTACCGCCGCTAAATAGCGATGCCGCGGTGAAGGGCGCGATGCCTAACAATGTTCGCAGGCCGGTGGCGGAGAGGTTTCCGCGCCGGCCTTGCCGTTTGCGGCGAGCTCTTTCTGGGTGAGGGCCTGGTAGTACCGCGATTCGGGAAATGCGCAGCCCTGACAAAGGACTTTTTCGCCATGCCGAACTTCGCGGTCATAGTTGATACCTTCGCCGCAGGCTTCGCAGGTGATGCGGGCGGATTTATAGCCGGGCATCTCGCGCGGGTGGATTGGGACTGCGACCCACTCTTGGCTGAAGAGCTCTTCGTCAGGCATCTCGCGGTAGGCGAGCATCTGCTGCTGGTTCTTGTTTTCGATATGAGGGTAAAGGTCGCGGGCGCGCTGCTTTGACGACTCTAAAGCGCAGATACGAAT
>DATAVY010000181.1:0-6232 GCA_036267495.1 Edaphobacter sp. | reverse complement strand
TTCATCCTGCTTCTTGCTGCTGAATGGGGTCTTCGCTATGCGGTTGTAATTTCCGTGATAGCAACCGCTCTATATAACTTTTTCTTTCTGCCCCCAATAAAGACATTCACTATTACAGATCCGCAGAATTGGCTCGCACTCGTTGTATTTCTTGCCACAGCAATCATCGCGAGTCGACTTTCAGAACGGGCTCGTGATGAGGCAAATGAGGCGCGTGCACGTCAGCGCGAAATGGAAGCTCTCTTTCGTCTCAGTCGTGAACTGCTCGAGACCGAAGGCCTGTCCAGCCTTGTCATTTCGATTCCTGCGGCGGTCGCGAGCATCACCGGAGCGACTTCAACCCTTCTCTATCTCCTGGAAGGAGAGAGGCTATATCAAGCAGGAACCAAGAGAGTTTCAGAGATTGAGCTTCCTCACCTTCATCAGCTGGCGAGTTCACTGAGCGTTGTAACTCAAGATCGAGACGAGCTGCAGGTTCCGATTCATACCGGCGTTCGCCCGAAGGGTCTGCTCATTCTCCGCGGCGCCAGTTTGTCCCAGGTCACAGCGGAAGCCATAGGAGGTCTAATCTCCATATCTATTGATCGATCTCAGGCCGTCGAAAGCATTGCAAGAAACGAAGCTGCGAGAGAAAGCGAGCGCCTGCGCACGCTCATCATTGACTCCATTACTCACGAGCTACGGACTCCACTCACGTCTATCAAGGGAGCCGCTACCGCTTTACTGGATGGGAACGTGAAGCCCGACGAAGGCCACGAATTGCTGACCATCATCGACGAAGAGAGTGACAGGCTGAACAGGCTAGTGTCGGAGGCGGTCGAGATGGCACAGCTTGACGCCCAACAGGTCCAAATGCACTTTGGTCCAGTCGATTTGCGGGCCGTAATCAATGCTGCGCGCAAGTCCTGCTCCTGGGTCGAAGAACAGCACGAATTACGAATCGATGTTGCTGATAACCTGCACGTAAGAGCCGACGGCGCAATGATGGAGAAGGTGATCTCGAATCTACTCGAAAATGCAGCCAAGTACTCGAAGCCGGGCTCGCCCATCACAATCTCCGCGGCAGAAATGAATGACAAGGTACTTTTGTCGATCGCAGACCAAGGTACCGGCATCGAACCATCTGAACAGGCCCTTATTTTCGAGCGATTCTACCGCGGCCGATCTCAAGCTCTGGGGACCTCAGGCACCGGCATGGGCCTCGCGATTAGTCGCGCAATAATCGAGGCTCACGGCGGGTCGATCGGAGTCACAAGTCAGCCTGGTCGAGGTTCCGTCTTCACCCTGACACTGCCGAAGGCCCAATTCCAGACGGCATAGTCGGCTTCTGCAGTGTCGCTTCGTTCACTGAGATCAGGAGCCGGATGGCTCGGCGCCGTTCTCGAGCCACTTCTTGATTCGCTCAACCCCAGCAGCAAAATCGACCTTCGGTGCCCAACCTAAAACGCGTTTGGCTTCACTATTGGCGAACTCCACTCGAACGATCTCTCGTTGAATCCTCCCCAGCGGCGGATACGGAGCAGTCGCGGGTTTCGGCAACACTGTCCTGATGATCTTGCGCGCAACTTTGGCCGGAAAACTTCGAGCGGTTTTCACAGGCCGGGGTGGATTCTTCGCCCACCAAGCGATTGCGTCACCAGAGCGGAGATCCTCGACCACCGGCGAAGGTTGAACCAATGAAGCAAAGGCCAGCGCGAACTCTCTCCAGCTCACGGCACGATCGCCATTGATGAAGACCGCAGAGCCGAGCGCGTTGGGGTTCGTCAACGCAGCCTCAATAGCATCGCAAACATCGTCGATGTAGACCGCGTTGCACACCCCACTGCCTTCATCGACAAGCGAAACGCGTCCATGCCTCGCATCCTTCAGGATCGACTCGACGAAACTTCCGCCCGGGCCGTACACAATGGTCGGGCGAAGAATCACGGCCGGCAACCGCCCGGATTCGATCGCATTCCTGACGATCTCCTCTTCTTCCGCTTTTGCGTCGCAGTAACTTTCGCCATAGCGGCCAATTCTGGCGGTCGCTTCATGGGCCGCTTCAGGCCCCGGTTCGGGACCGTGCACTGCTATCGAGCTGACGTGAACAAAGCGCTTGATACCTGCTCCAACCGCAGCCTCGACGAGATTTCGCGTTGCCTTGGCTGCGACATTGTCATCCCCATGCGCGAGATGCACCACTGTATCGCATCCTTCCAGCGCTTTGTCGATCGTGCGCGGATCCAGCAGATCGCCCTGGATCACCTCCACAAATGGGCCCGCAATCGAAGACCCCTTTTCTGCGGAGCGAGCGAGCACTCGAAGCCTTCGATTTCCCGCCCACTGTACACGGGTACAGAACCGCGTACCAATGAAGCCTGTAGCCCCTGTAACCAGGCACAGCCCCGCTTCCTCGCTGGCCATGTCAACCTCTGCAATGTGCGGCTCAGCACCGGCCGCTCCGCCGCGAACGTTCTTCTCGATATGATCTGCAAGCCGGAGTGCGAGCGCGCCAATCGTCAAGCCTGTATTGGCGACGCCGCTGCAAGGGATACATGAGCCATCGGCGATATAAACATTCTCCAGGCCATGGATCTTCCCATTCGCATCGCATACGCCACTCTTCGGATCATGCGACATTCTCGCAGTGCCGGAATGGTGAGCGCCAGTTGCAAGTGCATCCTGCCAATTCGGCAACAGAGTCAGCGAATTGCTAAAGGGGAGAATCCGCGCAGAGAAGCTATCGATAGCAGCTCGCACCGTGGCGAAGTACTCCGGAGACAGCACCCATTTGCGATAAATCTTCTTTGGTACATCTCCTGACCCGTCGGCAAAAACCGACCGCTCTTCCGAAGGATGTTGTCCAGCTTGAAGAAAGATTGCGTAGTGCGACGTCGGAATACGGATTCGGAATTTCATCGACAAAATGTCGAGTACGTCGTCCCAATACATCAACAATCGAAACCAGTGCAACGGATTCCATATTTGGTTCCGCAGCTTGGTGATGATGCTGCCAATGCGGTGTGAGCGGTCCTCCCTCAGACGGAGCGCTGCCGGTCGAAGTTGAAATCCGAAATGGCCGCCCTCGTGACGCACTACCGTGAGCGCCCGCAAACTGCCGCCCGGAACCGAATAATTCCAAAAGCGATAAATGGGCTTTCTGATCTGCACTCTCCCGATAAACCCTATGGGGTGATCCTCGTAAAATCGCCCGGCGTTTTGAAGCGAAGGTACATCGAGCTGTTGCGACATCCGCTCCAGCAAAACGGGAGTGCCGAAGCCGCCGCCGGCAAGGACAAAGTAATCGCCTGCGACTTCTACTTCACCGCCGGCCGTTCTGACGGTAACCGAATCTATGTGCTCGCCAGATGCACCGAACCGTATCGCCTCTCCCCGCACCAAACGCACGCGATCCGTAAGCCCGAGGGAATGCCAGAGATTTCGGCGACTGGAAGGGATGAACTGAGACTGGTAAAGGTCCGCTTCCAGTCCCATCTTGCGATACTCCTGTCTCAGAGTCTCCGATGGCCCCGAAAGAGCTTCTTTTCGGGTTCCGCCCAGCAGCGGATAGGCAAGGTCATACCACTTCTCGAGTTCGGCTTTGGCAAACGGCCAATACTGCTCGAAGATCTCCTCGTCGATTTCAATCAGCGCGTTATGCCAAAGCGCGGTTCCCCCACCCAGGCCCGATCCAACGTGCGGGCTGCCGCCGGCTGGCCTCGCGAGATCCACGACCCTCTCTTCAAGCTCCGAGGTCGACTTGCCCAACTCGATAACTGTTACGTCATGAGTGTGGCTCAGAGAAAAGGCACAAACGCATCCGCCAAGACCGGCACCGACAATGACAACTTTGCGCTTCGAGCCGCCGCTCTTTTCAAGTCCGTCAGTCAGCCCAGAATGTAGCAAAAGCGGGTCTCCATCAAGGTAGGGTGAAAAGGAATTCGAGAGAGTCGAACCTGGGATGCCTCACTGGCCGCCGTATCCAAATCCGCGTAGCAGCGCCAGAGCACGAGTGCAGTCAATTAACCGAGAACCCTCCAACATACTTCGCAGAATGCGAAGGTTCAGCATCAACGGTGTTCGACCCCTTCGAACGTCCGTTATCGTCACCGCCAGGCATTCTGCCGCATAACAGACGCGCTGGGTGTCTTCAACATCCTGAACCCAGCGTAACGACGGCATTCCTTCCTGCTTCAACGGACGACGAATGAGTTCATCCATGAGAGGCTCGAACGCACTCAACTTGTCCGTCCACGACCATTCCGTCACGCTGTCTCTTGAGGCCGCTTTCATCGAGCTCTTCAACTGAGGATCGCTCGCCATCCTGATCACAGAATTCGCGAGCGTGTTTACATCGCCAATTTCGGCAGTAAAACCATTGACACCTTCGACGATGACATCACCAACCAGGCCCACCCGGGTCGAGATAACAGGCGTTCCACACGCGAGAGATTCGAGCACCGTCATCGGTCCGCCTTCCACCCGAGCGGTTACCAGATAGGCATCTAGTGCCGAATACAATCCAGGGATCCTCGACCGCGGAACGAAGCCGAAAACGGTCGCACCCGAACCTGCGGCCCGAAACTCCGACGCAAACTCCTCCCAACCCGGCCCTACAAACACCGCATGCACCTGCGATATCTCTTTTCCCACCTGCCGCAGGACCGACAAAAGCACATCCATTCCCTTGCGGCCGCCATCATGATCGCTGCCACGAGCGCCGAAAAACCCGACGATGAAGCCGGTCTCCGGAAGCCCAAGCTCACGGCGCGAAATCGACCGTGAGTTAAAGAAATCCAGATCCACGCCGACCCTGACGCTTTCGACCCGGCAGCCTGGAGCGAAGGACGCGATCCGGTCCTTCCAACTCGGCGTGACGGCAACGATCAAGTCACTGTTCTTCGCCGCCGATTCGTGTTCCTCACTCCAGGAGGTTACGTGATGAATCCACGTTATAACCGGCGGAAGAGGCTTACGCGCAAAGCGCAACAGCAGCGGTACGCCGCTCTCATTCAGGCAGCACACCAGATCTGCTCGCTGCAGCACCTCATTCAGCATGTCGGGCCGCCGCCCGACAACGCTTTCGGGCAGAAACAGGAAGTCATATTTGTGGCGAAATCGGCGGATGATTTGCCTGCCGATCTCCCCCACCGACCAGAACCCAGTATTAACCAGCAAAAGAACGAGCGGCTTCATCGACTCCCGAATCGCGCCCCATACCCGGAGCCATGCGGGCGATTATATGTCACGACGGTGCACCAACATGGCCGCTGCTGCGGGTTGCGCCTTAAAGCAAAAAGCCCCTCGAAGGGAGGCGACTTCCAAATTCCCCGATCTCTGACCGGTTGAATTGGTTGCGGGGGATCACAACGTCCCGAAAGTACGGTTCAGCATACGGCTGAAAAGATGATGCCTATCCCGCTATTTTCAGCAACTTACATCAGGCCGATCCGATCATGGCTAAATAATGGGTCAAGCCATGACGACAATACTGGAGCCTGAACGGAGCGACGCCGGTTCGCGTTGCCGCCACAGGCGAAACGCTCCGCAGCGTGGGGATTGCGGCTATGGAAGAAAAAGCTGGCGAAATCAATAAAGTTGGCTGATGATGATACGAATCTTCCAGAGTTGCTGTTATCTACAACAAGAGGTCGCGCGGAGCTTCTCATGGCGCCACCAATTTGATTCGGGGAGAAACTGACATGAATGCAAAAAAGATGGCGATTTTCGGGGCCTCCGCAGTCATTTTGGGAGGCGGACTGGTTTACGCACTCGGGATCTTTCCGCCAGCTTCCAGCCGTGACGGGCGGGGCACCATTGGTCAGCGCGATGTTTATCGTGCCGAGCAGCCCGCGGACGCGTCTGTGAATCCCAGCGATGCGCCGGTGGCAGCAACCGCTGAACAACTGAAGAACGAGCAGGTGGTCACCCTGCAGAACGGTCAGATGTTCCAGCTGAGCAATGGCATGATGTACCAGATCCAGAATGGCCAGATGGTCGCCCTGCAGAATGGCATGATGTTCAAACTGAGCAACGGCCAAATGGCTAAGCTGGAAAACGGCGTCGTATATCAGCTGAGCAGCGGCCAGATGCAGCGCCTCAATATGAACAGTGGTCAGATGCTTGCGCTAAAGAATGGCCAGATCCTCGCACTGCAGAATGGCGTCAGGTTTCAGATGAATAACGGTCAGATGCAACGGCTGAACATGAACAGCAACCAGATGAGCAACGGCCAATTGCGGCTGAACATGAA
>DATAVY010000180.1:0-4042 GCA_036267495.1 Edaphobacter sp. | reverse complement strand
GGCATTCCGCTCACCGTCGCCACCAGGCTCTCCCCGTGGCTCTCTCCCGCCGTCGAAAAACGAAGCATTCGTCCACTCAGACCCGGCACAGCCGGCTCAATCCAAGGTTAAATTGTAGCAACTCCACCCACCGCGCCCGCGCCATTCCCAAAAGCAGCTCCATCCAAAATGGCCGCCTACAAAATAGGCTGCCCATTCACCGTCATCTGGCTCAGCATCTGCTGATCGTATTGCCGCACCTCATCCGGCAGCGGAGCGTAGTTCAACTCCCCCGCGATCGCCTGCCCATCCCCCAGCACATACTGCACAAAACTCTTCAACGCCGCGCGTTTGCCCGCATCCGTCCCATCCTTCGGGATTATCAAAAATGTCAGCGTCGAAATCGGATACGCTCCCTCCGCCGACGCCGGCGGATTCACAATCGGAATCCTCGGGTCCTGTCCCAGGTCCTTCGCAAACGCCGCAATCGCCGCTGTCGTACTCGCCGGGGTCGGCAGAACATACTTCCCCGCAAGATTCTTCACGCTCGCCACCGCCAGCTTATTCTGCTGCGCAAACGCCAGCTCCACATACCCAATCGCTCCCGCCGACTGCCGCACCAGCCCCGTCACACCCTCCGACCCCTTGCCCCCCAGCCCAACCGGCCACCGCACCGCCGACCCCTTCCCCACCTTCGACTTCCACTCCTCCGACACCGCCGCCAGATACGTCGTCAATGCCGCCGTCGTCCCCGACCCATCCGTCCTGTACGCCACCTCAATCTTCATCTCCGGCAGCGTCACCCCGGGATTGTCCCTCTCCAGCACCGGGTCCCGCCAGCTCGTAATCTTCCCCAGAAATATCCCCGCAATCGCCTCCGCCGAAAGCTGCAGCGGCCTGGTCAACCCCGGCAGGTTATACGTCAGGCACACCGGCCCCGCCGTCTCCGGAATCTGCAGCACCGCCCTCATCGCCGCCAGCTGCTTGTCATCCACCGCATAGTCCGACGCCCCAAAGTCCACCGTGCCCGCCCTCACCTGCTGTACCCCGCCGCCCGACCCGATCGACTGGTAATTCACTCTCACAATCGGATGCAGCGCTCCATAGATCTCCGCCCAGCGCGACATCGCCGGATACACCAGCGTGCTCCCCGCCCCATTCAACATCACATTTAAACTCTTCTCATTGCCTGAAGACTTGCAGCCCGCCGCTCCCACCGCAATCGCCGCCAATGCGGCAACCATCACCAGGCCCTTCTCCCTTGCAACCGGCAGCAAACGCATCGCATTCCTCCAATCCTTCAAACAACACCGCAACATCAAATCTGACGTGCGCTTCCCCCGGCAGGATGTAACTCCACCCAAAATTCCTACGCGAATCACACCAGCGAACGAGACCTACTTCCCATCCTTCTTCGCCTGAATCTTCTCGAGCGCCAGCTTCTCCGCCGTCGTCAAAGCATCCGCCGCCGCCACCTTCACATCCGGCTCCACGCCCGTGCCCTCCCAGTTCGTCTTCGTCACCGGGTCCAGCGACTTCGCAAACGGCACCCCCACCATAAAATAATCCGCCACCAGGTGTCCCGACACCGGATGCGCCCCACCCCCGGTCGTCTCCCCCACAATCACCGCGCGCTTCTGCTTCTGCAGATCGAACGCAAACTCCTCCGCCCCGGAAAACGTCCGCTTCGCCGTCAGCACATACACCGGCTGCGTCGGCATCCTCTGTCCCGGCAGGTACGAGAGCGTCCAGTTCTGCTGCGTCCTGTCCTCCTTCCGGTTGTAAATGTCGATCAAGTGCGTTGGCTTATCGAACAGGTAGCTCGCAATCAACGTCACCATCTCCGGCTGCCCCCCGCCGTTCTGCCGCAGGTCGAAGATCAGCGCGTCCGTATGCGCCACAAATCCCATCGCCGCCACCACTGTCGGTCCGCAGAACTCCGCATCCATAAACCCATCGAACTTGATATACCCAATGTTGTTCGGCAGTATCTCCACCTTGTCGAACGCGCAGTTCTGCCGCTCCATCTGCTTATGAAACCGCGCCAGGTCCTCGGCCGTCGGCTCCTTCATCGCAGGAGCCTTGAACGAATTGAAGTTCACCCGCAGATGCTTGTCATGGCTCACCGCCTGCAGGTCCTTCGTCAACTGCGAAGCAAACGTATCCCCATCCGAGATCGCGTTATAGTCCCCCTTCGCGTCATGCGCCTTCAATGCATCGCCCATCTGCTGCGCCACCGTCGCATCGATCTAGAACTCCTTCAAGGTGTCACTCACGCCATCGATCGTCCTCTTCCGCTCCGCCGCATCGATCGTCACATTCTCCACCACCGCTCCCGGAGGCAGCGCGCTCAACCCAAACGTCGCCACCGTCGGCGGCGCGCCATCCTTCACCAGCAGATTCCCCAGCGCTGTCGTCGGCCCACCCTTCTCCTTAATCCGAAACCGAACACGCAGCGGCTCGCTGCTCTCAATCCCGATCAGCTCAAACCCGCCCGTCTGGCTGCGAAACCCCAGCATCCCATCCACATTCTCCGACTTGTCCACCGTCGTCACATACGCCTCCACCTTCGCCCGATCCCCGCTATTGAAGGCATCAAGCCAGGCCTGCAGCGTATGTCCCGCCGGAGTATCCGGCGCCGAAGTCTGAGCCAACCCACACCCAGTCCCCACGCACACCAAAGCAACCAATCGAAAAACAAATCTAGCGCTCATAGGTCCTTTTAAGTACTAATCTTTTAGGATCATAAATCCTTTGACGTACTGATTCTTCAAAATCGTCAAAAAAATGATCGCCTCATCCGCTCGCTGCCGGCCTCGGACTCATCCGCTTGCAACGGCCTTGCTTAAGGGGACGACTTCAGCCATGCCGCAATTCATCTCTCATCCATGCGGCTTCACGCGCTGCAGAAAAATCTGTTCCGCTTAAGGGCACGGATTCATCCGTGCCATAAGTGCTTCATCGACAATTCAGCCAAGACACCAAAAATGCCGGACCCTGTCGACTTACTCGTAAAATCGATCCAAAGCCCATGAATGAGATTCGATACACTCTCGCAGCAGCCCTTTTTTCCATCGCCGCTATCACCCAAGCCCAATCAGCCGCCACCATCAACCCCACCCTCGCCGCCCAAATCGCCGCCATCCCCGCCATCGACAACCACGCCCACCCCCTCCTCTCCCCGCCCGCCTACGCCACCGACCGCAACTTCGACGCCCTCCCCGTCGACACCATGGACCCCTACACCGACCCCGCCGGCATGCGCCCCACCCTCCCCGCGCTCCACGATGCCTGGCTCGCCCTCTGGAACTTCAACGGAACTCCCCCACTCGACGCCGCCGGCCTCAAACAACTCGAAGCCGCCCGCGAAGCCACCCGCCGCGAGCAGGGAGAAAAATACGCCGCCTACATCCTCGACCGCGCCAACATCGCCACCGAGCTAGCCAACCGGGTAGCCATGGGCACCGGAGTCCAGCCCCCACGCTTCCGTTGGGTCCCCTACGTCGACGCGCTCCTCTTCCCCCTCGACAACTCCGCCCTCGCCGCCGCCACCCCCGACCGCAAACAATTCTTCCCCCTCGAAGACAAACTCCGCGCAACGTATCTTCAGCAAGCCAACCTGAAATCCCTCCCACCCACACTCGACCAATACCTCTCGAAACTCATCGACGTAATCCTGACCCAGCAAAAATCCCAGGGCGCCGTAGCCGAAAAATTCGAGATCGCCTATCTCCGCTCCTTCGGCTTCGACGACGTCCCCCGCCCCGAAGCAGCCCGCATCTACGCGACCCTCCTGCACACCCCGCATCCCGATTCAGCCCAATATAAACGCCTCCAGGACTTCCTCTTCCGCTACATCGCCGCCGAGTGCGGCCGCCTCAACCTCCCCGTCCACATCCACACCACCTCAGGCGGCGGAGGTTACTTCTCGATCGCCGGCGACAACCCGCTCCTCCTCGAACCCCTCTTCAACGATCCCCGCCTCCGCAAAACCAGCTTCGTCCTCCTCCACGGCGGCTGGCCCTTCGTCCACGAGATCGGCGCGCTCCTGCAAAAACCCAAC
>DATAVY010000179.1:0-7621 GCA_036267495.1 Edaphobacter sp. | reverse complement strand
CAGAAGTTTGAAGTCAGCCATCCTACGGCGCATTCCGATCTGAAAAAGCTTCAGACTCTGGGGATATTGAAACAGCTTCATAGTCGCGGAAATATTGCGTACTACTGCCCTGAAATCTACAGTATTACCTTCGAAGATCTTGACTAGTCTCTTGTCCGCCAGCGTTTTGAAGCGGCCCTTTTCGCAATAGTCTTCCGCTGAGGGTAAGCCTAGGAAAATGAGAGTTTTGTGGTGCGGTGCCAGACGGCGAGCAGGACAATGGCGGCTGCGGTGAGGGCGATGAGGAGGCCGAGCTAGAGGCCGGCGGCTCCGAGATGCGCGTGGAAACAGAGCAGGATGCCGAGCGGCAGGCCGATGATCCAGTAACAGACGAGCTGGGCTAAGAGCGGGGCGACGGTGTTGCCGGCTCCGCGCAGGGCGCCGGTGACGGTGATCTGGATGCCGTCGAAGAACTGGAAACCGGCGGCGACGAGGAGCAGGGGGACGGCGGCGGCGATGACGCCACGGTCGGGCGTGAAGATGCGGGCGAGTGCGGCGGGAAGGGTGAGAAAAACCAGCGCGGCGAAGAGCATGAAGGCGGCGCCGGCGAGGATGCCACTCCAGCCGGCGGCTGACGCGGCCTGCCGGGATGCGTGACCGGTGCGGACCCGGCCCAGAGCGTGGCCGACACGAACAGCGGTGGCGCTCGAGATGGCGAAGGGAACCATGAAGGTGGTGCTGGCGCACTGCAGCGCGACCTCGTGCCCGGCGAGCGGGAGAGGGCCGAGGGTGGCGATGAGCGCGGTGACGGCGGCGAAGACGGCGATCTCGACGAAGATCTGCGCGCCGGCGGGGGCGCCGAGACGGAAGAGCCGGCGGAGATGCTGGAGCTCGATGCGGCGTGAAGCTTTCTGGCGAAGAGAGTTGCGGAGGCCGTAGCTATGGCGGCGGTCGGCCTGCAGGATGGCGACGAGCAGAACGGCCATGAGGTAGAGGCGCGCGAAGCTGGTGGCCCAGGCGGAGCCGACGACCCCGTAGGCGGGGATGTTGAGCGCGTGCGAGCCGAAATGCCAGTGGTGACCGTAGATGAGGAACCAGTCGCCGAGGAAGTTGACGAGGTTGGCGGAGATGAGCGCGAAGGCAATGGGTTTGGCGAGGTGCGCGGCCTGCAGATAGCGGCGGAGGGTGAAGTAGAGGAGCAGCGGGACGACGCCCCAGTTGAGACCGTAGAGTGCGGGGATGGCCTGAGCGAGGACGGCGTGGTCAACGGGCATGCGGTTGAGGATGACGGGACCGAAGGCGAAGATGGCGATCAGCAGCGCCCCGAGGGCGAGGGCGAGGACCAGACCGTGAAGGAGCCAGCGGTTGGCGGCGTGGATTTCTTTGGCGCCGAAGGCCTGGGAGATGAGGGTGTCGAGGCCGAGGAGGACGCCGCCGATGCCGAAGGTGAAGGTGTTGAAGATGACCTGGGCGAGGGCGGCGGCGGCCATGGGGACGGCCGAGTGAGGGAGGCGGCCGACCATGCTGGTGTCGACCACAGACATGGACATCCAGCCGAGTTCGCCGGCGATGAGGGGCGCGGCGAGGCGGAGGAGCGGGGGCAGCTCCGGGCGGAGGTCGGCTAGACGCATGAGGACAGGGTAGCGGATGGGCTGATTGCCAGGCTTCTTCCGGAGTTGGCCCGGAGCGCGGATTGATGACGCGCGTTTCTCGTTAAGAACGAGAAATCCTTTGAATGTGGATCGGTGTGAAGGGGCGAATGGACGGGAATTCCCGCGCAGCAGACGGCTCTTCTGTTTGGTATGAAATATACAAAGGAACCTGGCGCGCTCGACAAAGGAACGGTCGGCTGTGGCCACGGAAGTAAAAACATGGGCGAAGCCAATCCTCTAAGCCAAATCCTCTAAGCCAATTCTCTAAGCCAGATCCTCCAATCAGAGAGAAATTGGTCCAGTTTCTTTGTGGGCGAGCCAGCCAGAAGGAGACATTCCCAGACGCCGAGTGAAAACCCTTGTGAGGGCAGTGGCGTTGGCGTATCCCACGGCGGCCGCGATGATCTTCAGAGATTTGCCCTTGCGCAACATGGTCTGGGCAACGCCGAGGCGCCAGTCCGTCAGGTATTCAAATGGCGTTACGCCCACGACGTGGCGAAAGCGGGCGGCGAAACGGGCACGGGACATACCCGCCAGTCTGGCCAGTTCTTCCAGCGACCAGGGGACCTCAGGATGTTTATGCATTCCCTCCATTGCCTGGCCCAGACGCTCATCGGCCAGCCCCAACAAGGCCCCGCTGTCGAGGAGGTGTTCATTCAGGGCGGACCGTATGAGGAGCACCAGAATGTATTCGAATAGACGATCGAGCGCGGTCTGCCTGCCGGAGGACTGAGAGTTGGCCTCGGAAAACAAGAGCTCGAGGGCCGGAGCAAGCTCGGGAAGGGCATTCAGAGGGACAACGAATGGCTTCGGGAGTGAGGCCGTTAGAGGGTTCAACATGCCGACGCCGAATTGCACGGTCGCGCAGATAAGGTCGGCGCCCTCTGTCTCCGGGCCGTGAACACGATGTTGTTGGGGACTGGGAAAAAACAGGATGCTTGGCGTATCAAGGAGCAGAGGACGAGCGTTGGGGCGAATGACCGTCAAGGTTCCTCTTCGGAGTACGTGAAGATAACCGGTCGGCTCATCGAGGTTAGGAGAGAGGCCACATTGCCGTCCGGAATAAAACATCCGGGCAGACAGAGAGAATCGTTCGAAGAAAGGGGCCAGGCGATCCATAACGATACTATAAGGTATATCAATGGCTCCAAATGAGACCAATAGTATCGTTCAATCATTGCAGAGCTTCAGGGGACTACCCGAAGACGAGCGGGAAAGGACGGAGACGATGAATGGATTCAGTAACTTTCGAATGAAAGCGGAGAGCGGGTTGGTTGGGTTGGCGGCATGGGTTGATCGCCGTAATCTTGCCTTCCTGGTCACGAGTATCGGCATGATCGTGATGCTGCTTTGGGCTGGGTCATTCAAGATGACGCGTCCCGGCGCCGAGGGCATTATTCCTCTGGTTTCGAATAGCCCGCTGGTCTGGTGGCACTTTAAGGTATTCGGCCCTTATATCGGAGCGGATCTTATCGGCCTGACCGAGTGGACCTACGCGGTCCTGATTATCGTGGGCTACTTTCGACCAAAGGCCGGCATCGCAGGGGGCCTTATCGGAGTCGTCATCTTCTTTACAACCAGCACCATGATCATGACGACCCCGGGAGCGATCATCTCCGTACCCGGGATTCATGGGATGAGATACATGAGCAACCTGGGCCTGTTTCTATTCAAGGATGTCATCGCGCTCGGAGCGTCGCTTTACCTGATCAGCACCTTCGGGAAGAAGGCAATCGCTTCCACAAATAAATAATCAGGGCAGATGCCAGCTGAGTGGCAGGTGCTTCGAAGATAGCTGCCGATATGCCGGCCTTCCGGCAAGCGGCTGCACAATCACACGGAAATGGTCGCTCTCGTCGCCGTCCTGAATTGCTGTATCCCCTGTTAGGTCGAATCTCGCTGCAAAGAACTAGCATTGACGAGGAAGGAGGGAAGACCAGATGCCAAATGTATCCTCAGCTGTCATCATTCCCGATTCCCCGCTTGCGAAAGAAGCCGCTGATCTGCTGCGGGAGCATTCCACGGAGCTGCTCTTTAACCACTCGATGCGCGTCTACTTCTTCGCGGCGGAGCTGGGCGGTCAGCGAAAGCTTCGCTTCGACCCTGAGCTTCTCTTCGTCGCGGCCGCATTTCACGATTTCGGTCTAATTAAGAAATTCTCGAGCCCGGACGAACGCTTCGAAGTCGATGGCGCAAACGCGGCTCGTCAATTCCTGACCGCACATAAGATCCCTGAAGAACAGGTGGAAACTGCATGGGAGGCCATTGCTCTGCACACGACTCCCGGCGTCACTCAGTACATGCGCCCGGAAGTGGCTCTCCTTTATTGGGGGGTGGGTCTCGATGTTCTTGGGAGAGGCTTCGATCAGTTTCCTTCGGAGTTGCGCGAGAAAATCGTGGCCGAATATCCTCGAAAACACTTCAAAGAGGACTTCATCAAAGAGTACTTTGCCGGGTTTGCGCACAAGCCCGACACAACCTACGGCACCGTGAACGCCAGCATCTGTGAGCGCTTCATTCCTGGTTATAAAACTCCTAATGCCAGCGACGTGATCGCTGCATCTCCCTTCCCCGATTCGGAGTGAGGCCGAAACGGAGCAAGTCTCAGTATTGAGAAGCCGCTTCTCATCTCCGAAGAAGGGATGTTTTTCCCCCGGGGAGAAGCTTGTCGCGGTATCACCCTATTCATCGCCTGTGGCGATGAATAGGGCAGCCGTCGAATACAAGAGTTGAGCTAAGCGAAACGCTTACGCAGCATGCCGGCGGCGCCCAGCAAACCCGTACCCAGCAAAACGATGCCGGACGGCTCGGGAGCAGGAGAGACAGGAGAGGTGGTGACGGAAAGATTGTCGAAGTAGCCGGAATCCGTGTCTTTACTCTTACCCCTGCCGGGGAAGCTGTTGATGCCGAAGTCCGCTTCGGTGAGGTCGGTCGCGACGTTGGCGAAGGGCTCGGAACCGATCAGAGTTCCGTCGACAAAGCCGGTGGCGGTCTGGGTGGTGTAGTCGAAGGTAAGGTCGTAGGTGTTCCAGGTATTCGGGGTGACCGCTACGGCTCCGACGTTGGAATCCGCTCCGCCAATGGTCACTGTGCCGTCCATATACGTGAGCTGGTCGAGAAACAGGTCCCCGGAGAAGCCATCCAAGACCTCGAAGGTGGTGCCCTGGGTCGATGACTGGGTGAACAGGGCCTCGATCTGAACGGTGACCGTGTCGTCGCCGGCGGTGGGGGTGAAGGTGGGGAAGAAGATTTGGTCGACATCACCGAATCCGGACTGCCCAAGCGCGCTGAACTGGACGGCCTGTGACCCCGAGGCGGCCTTTGTGTTCTCAACCTTACCGAGGTTGCCGGTGGCGCCATTCTGGCCGGCCAGCCCGCCGACCTTATAGGTGGGGCGCTCGAAGCCTGTGGAGAATATGGTTTCGGCGTGCGCGGCGAGAGTGAACGCGAGCAGCGCAGCAGTAACTACGAGAGAGCTTTTTTGCACGAGAATCTCCTGGATTGTGTCTCTTTTGAGGGCGATTGGGAAGATAAGCCGAGACACAAGTCCGAAGCGCGGGTGCTCGCTTCCGCTATGTAGAGCAGGTGGAAGGCCAAGCCAAAGCTACGCTGAAATGGGCGGAAATGTCGTAATCCAGCGGCTGATTATGTCCTTGCGGGAGAATGATTTGCCTTGGACGATGCAATTCTTTGCATCTTTACGGTTCGGCTAACCGATCCTCTTTGATCCGTCGCGGTTAGCTGCCGGTGCACTCGAGGGATGTGGAACAATGTTGCGGTCGCGGTGGGGGAGCGCATGCGGGCCGCGACGGCAAAGTTGATGTCATGGCCAAGGGCCTGGAGAGGAAGACCCGAAGATGAGAAAGATCAAGATCATGGAACATATCTCGCTGGACGGCGTGATCCAGGCTCCCGGCGGCTCGGACGAGGACGGCGACTTTCCGTACGGCGGATGGACACAGCCGTACCGCGATCCCGTCGCGAGAGAGATGATCCTCGCGGAGCATCAAAAGGACTTCGATCTTCTGCTTGGCCGGCGCACCTACGATATCTGGTCCGGCTTTTGGCCGAAGGCCGGGGGCCGTCCGCTGGCGGAGAACCTGAACGCGGCGACGAAATACGTCGCAACCCACAGGCCGGACAGTCTTGAATGGGGACCGTTCGAGGCGGTTGGACAAGACATCGTCGAGGGCATTCGCCGGATCAAGGCAAAGGAAGGGCCGGATCTGATCGTCTGGGGCAGTTCGACGCTGGTAGCGGTGCTGCTCGAACAGGGACTTGCCGATGAGGTGCTGTTGTTCGTGTATCCAGTCGTGCTGGACAAAGGGAAACGTTTGTTTCCCCACGGTGCCCCGGCATGCAAACTTGCGCTCACGAGCACGAAAGCCGGGCCTTCCGGCATCATCGTCAGCACGTACACGCCCGCCGGACCTCTGCCGATGGGGTCCTACGACAAAATCGCGACGTGAGCCAATGCCGGAGTTCGGATCCGGCTGTTGGGTGGATTGGGGTGGGAACCGCTGAAGCTCAGGAGTGGGCCTGGCGGAAGCGGCGGAAGAGGAGGAAACCGCCGCCGAGCAGGGCGGTAGCAAGCATGAGGAGGGTGCCGGGTTCGGGGGTGGGGCTTGTGGTGGGAGTGGTGCTGGTGGAGTCCGAGGTGTCGGTTGGAACGGCTGTGATGCTGCCGGCGGATTCGGACTGGCCGTTGTTGTAGTAGAAGGCGTACACGCCGGAGGTGTCGAGCGTGAAGCGGTTGGGCGAGGAGCCGATGGTCTGGGCGAAGCTGATGTTGTAGAGCTGGCCGTTGAGGAACTCGACGGTGGCATTGGGATAGCCGGAGAGCGAGAAGGTCTGGTTGTCGACGGTGAAGGTGAGGCCCTGGAGACTGCCGTTGGCCTGGCTGAAAGTGGAGATGCCGTAGCTGGAGGGCGCGGAGGAGAGGGTGATGGCACCGGAGCCGCCAAAGGGGCCTGAGGTGGGCGTAAGTGTGACGTCGTAGGTAATGGGGCTGGCGTGCAGCGCGGGGACGGCGGCGAGCAGGAGGGCGAGAGCCAAGGCGATTCGAGACAGGGACATGGGGAACTCCGATATATGTATCGGCGAGTGTAGGCAGAGATTTGAGGGGAGGCGTGTCCTTTGTCAGGGCAGCGGAGGACGAAGATGCTATGGGGGTCGCGGGATCAGGCTATGCGGCGCGGCTGAAGCCGGGCCCTTTCAAGGCCCCGGCACATTTGATCTGTGGTTCACGCAAGGGTTCACGCAAGGGATTTCTTGACAGGGCCAAGCGCAGCGGAGATGCTTAACGCTCAGGTGTACGTTGCCTCAGGAAGGCCGACGTGTCTCCGGAGCTGAGCGATCGGTTTCCTGGCGTCCGTGTGATGCTCCCTGCGATGGGGAGCGAAACTCCTGAGAGTTTGCAAAGAGACTTTGTAGAGAGATAAGGCTGGGCGCGTCTGATTTGTCGCGCTTCCGGCCGTGGTGAGTAAAACCGCGTGATTTCAAGTGTATCGGCGTTAGGGATGGCGGTTGCAGGGGGGATATTCAGCTCGCTGGGCGGGCTTCCTCTGCTTCTTTTGATGTTTGTGGCGATGTATTTTCTGCTGATTGCGCCGAATCAGCGCAAGCAGAAACAGTGGCAGCAGATGCTTTCGCAACTGAAGCCGGGCGATAAGGTGACGACGAACGGCGGGATCCGCGGAACGATCGTGAGCGTGAAGGACGATGCGCTGATTGTGAAGTGTGCACCGGACAACGTGAAGCTGGAGATGGTGAAGAGCGCGATTGCAGCGGTGACAACGGACGAGGCGCCGAAGTCGTAGCAGGCGATCACGTTTTTTGGTCGCTGTATGTGGCGCGAGATGCGCGGAAATTGAGAGAAGGCAGCACATAACGATGGGCAAAAATCTTGCAGCAAAGACCTGGTCGATCGTAGCGATCCTGGTGATTTTCGTTTACGGCATCTTTTATGGTTCGTCCACACCAAGCGGCGG
>DATAVY010000178.1:0-4012 GCA_036267495.1 Edaphobacter sp. | reverse complement strand
CCCCACGCATTCTCAAGCCCACGCGCATCGTCAACGTCTACGCCGTGCTTCCAGGCTCAGACCCCGCGCAGGCTGCGCGCCGCGTCCTCGTTACCGGCCACTACGACTCGCGCAACTCCACCAACGAGAACACCCATGCCTCCGCCCCCGGCGCCAACGACGACGCCAGCGGAGCCGCCGTCTCGCTGGAGTGCGCCCGCGTCCTCACTGCCAGCGGCATCAAGTTTCCCGCCACGCTCGTCTTCGTCGCCGTCGCGGGCGAAGAGCAGGGCCTCGTCGGCAGCGCTCACCTCGCGCGTCTCGCCAAATCCGAAGGCTGGCGAATCGAAGCCGCCCTCAACAACGACATCGTCGGCGGCGACACTACCCCTGGCGCAATCGGCGCGGACAAATCCGCCGTCCGCCTCTTCTCCGAAGGTATTCCCAACTCCGTCACCCTCGAACAGCTGCGCCAGATCGAGACCATTGGCGCACAGAACGACTCACCCGCCCGCGAGCTCGCACGCGCCATCGTCGAAATCGACCAGACCTACTTCCAACCCACATCCAAGCGCCTCTCCGCGGGCACGCCGCCCGGCCAGGCACACAACATGGCCATGAAGATGGTTCCCGCCTTTCATCCCGTCATGATCTTCCGCAGAGACCGCTTCGGCCGCGGAGGCGATCACGAGAGCTTCTCCAACGAAGGTTTCCCGGCCGTCCGCTTCACCGAGTGGCTGGAAAACTTCAACCACCAGCACCAGACCTATCGCGTCGAAAATGACATCGAGTACTTCGACGACATCAAGTTCGACGACTTCAACTACATCGCCAACGTCGCCCGGCTCAACTCCGCCGCCCTCGCCACCCTCGCCTCCGCCCCCGGGATGCCGCAAAAGGCCGCCGTCCTCAACCCGCCCTACGACACCCGCACCACTCTCCGCTGGGAAAAACCTGCAGGCTTCCCCGCAGGCGCTACCTTCGAGGTCGTCTACCGCGACACAACCCAGCCTGACTGGACCAACGTCATCTCCGCCGGCGACGTCACCACCATCGCGATCCCCATCTCCAAGGACAACGTCATCTTCGGCATCCGCTCCGTCGACACCGCCGGCCACCGCAGCGCCGCCTTCTACCCTGTCCCGCCGCCTCGTACCAGGCGCATTCCGGGCACAACCCCGCCGCCGGCTGCGCCATCCGGCAACTAGCCCACGCCTGCAATCCTCTAACTCCGCCGATCGTCCTTTCCCCGAAGCGGCTCACGCACTGGTGAGCTGCGCCGTGGAGAAAACCCGTCTCTTCACCCCAATTCCAGCCAGTGCCTGTCCCGCCTTTCTCGCGCCTGTGATGAAATAAGAGAAGCACCATGCCCCGCTCCGGCCCCATCTCGCTCAGTCTCCCCGCCTTTGAAGGCACTACGCGCAAGCTCATCCTTGCCAACGTCATCACCTTCTTCGCGATCATCCTCCTCCGCTGGCTCGCCCCCCACACCGAAGAGCTCATTCGCGGCCACCTCCTGCTGGAGCCGCGCGCCGTCCTCCACGGCGAAATCTGGCAGCTCTTCACCTACTCCTTCGTCGACGACAGTGTCATCGGCGTCCTCTTCGCCATGCTCACCCTCTGGTTCACCGGCCCGCTCCTCGAACCCTCCTTCGGAAGCCGCTGGCTCGGCGAGCTCTACTGCACCTCCGTCATCGGCGGCGCGCTCCTCGCCTCCGCCATCTCCTTCACCCGCGTCCTGAATCTCAATCCCGCAGTCGCCTCCGCCGGAGCCTGGTCCGGCGTCTTCGGACTGCTCGTCGCCATCGCCATGATCTTCGGCGACCAGGAGTTCTTCCTCTGGTTCCTCATCCGCATCAAGGCGAAGTACATGGTCGCCATCTACATCCTCATCGCCATCGCGCTTCTGCTCAAGCAGGCCGACACCTTCAACGCGCTCCTCCAGCTCTCCGGCGCCCTCTGCGCCTATCTCTATGTGAAATTCGCCCCGCGTCGCGGCCTCGCCTTCGGATTCAGCGAGCAGTACTTCGGCCTCCGCAACAACTACTACCGCTGGCGCCGCCGCCGCGCTGCCCGCAAGTTCGAGGTCTACATGCGCAAGCAGAACCGCGAAGTCCACTTCGACAAGGACGGCCGTTACGTCGACCCCGACGAGCTGAAAAAAAATCCCAACGACAAACGCTGGATGAACTAACGCAAAGCTGGATGAAGTAGCCAAACACTGGATGAATGAAACGCTCCCGTGCCCTTAAGCTTGTCATTCTGAGCGCAGCGAAGAACCCCCGCATTTCGTCTTTGCCTTTGCAGTTGTCGAGTAGCAGAGGCAGCCTCCGCCATGTTGGGGCTCGACGAAGATCCAGAGGAGTGGGAAGCTGAGGATTACAAGCGAGCTTTGGACGAGACCTTTGGACAACACTAGGCACTGACGTTGCTCGTTCGGAATGGTTCAACTCATCCATACCGCAGACGAAGAGAACCTGGTCTTGCTTAAGGGCACGGCTTCAGCCGTGCCGAAAACAACTGGGGCCGAAGGCCAAACCGCTCTGCCGAAGGCCGGAGCGTAGACCGAAGGGTGAAGTGATTGATTTAATTGCGTTTGTCTTTGCTTTTCTGGCTGTCAGCCCGAAGAAGTCTGCCTTGAGCGCATCCGAATGGGAGATCTGCTTCTGTTTGTTGTGGTTACAATTATTTTTTGCGTTTTTGGCCCAGAAATCGCATGTCAAGTCCCAAAACCGCTTAACTCCCTCAAACAAAAGGAAATAGCATTTGAAGTTTAGTTAGGTTCAACCCGGTATAATAAGTATATAGAGTCAAGAAAAAGCCCCGGCTACCGCCGGGGCTTTGCATTTAACCTATAAACCCTTTGGAAAGACGATTTTACCTCTAACCCCTTTGCCTGCAGGATTTTAGCGGACCATCATTCGCCATCTCCCTGCAATCAAAGGACTTCCAAAGAGATACCCGGGGGGTACCCCCCAAACACGAAGGAGAGACCCATGTCCTACCGCCTCTGCCGCCACATCAAGACCAACGGCCTGCAATGCCACTCCCCCGCGCTCGACGACGGCCACTGGTGCTACTTCCACCACCGCCTCCACGGCCGTCACGAGAAATACCGCACCACAGAAGCCACCCGCGGCTACCTCATCCCAGGCCAGCACATCGAGCTCGCCGCCCTCGAAGACCGCGAATCCGTTCAGGTCGCGCTCTCCGTCGTCATCAACGCCCTTGCCAGCGGCAATCTCGATATCAAGCGAGCCACCGCTCTTCTCTACGGCCTGCAGCTCGCCTCCAACAACGCCCGCGGTCTCCGCACCGAACCCTTCGCCGCCAACATCGTCCGCACCATCGAACCCTCGCCCGAAGGCCTCGACCTCGCCGAACCCCGCACCGTCGAGGAAGAACCCAACGACACCCTCACATGGGACCCCGTCGAAGAAGACGCCGAAGACCAGGAGCCGGAAGAAAACGATTGGATCGCAAAGATGATGAACCTGTCATCCTCCGGCTCCGCCTAACTTCGCGCAGATCTCATTGATGCCAATGCTTACTCGTTTCTTCAGAGAAGCCAGCTTCTTGGCGGGAGAGCGCTCGTAACTCAGGAATGCTTGTCGCGACGATGTCGACGATGTGGTTAAGACAAGCGATCTTATAGTGACGATAAGACTCAGAGTGAGCACCGGTATTCTTCCCGATGAAGTCGAGGAATTGCGATTTGGAATAAACACGAAGGAGTCTTCCTGTGTATTCTTCATCGTCGTATTGGCCGCATGAACCGTGCATCTCCTCTGTGACGCAATAGGAGACATAGTTCTTCCAATGGAGGGTAAACACGAGGCAATCGGAGGTAGGTTCAATTGGGCAGGAGTCTTCCAAAGTGACGCCACCTGGAAGTTTGATCGGGCCGCTCTTGGTTTTATTCGAGACGGCCTCCTCCAAGACAACTGTCAACGAGTTATCGCGGGGCTCAAAGAGCCTGCTGAGAAAGAGGTAGGAAACGGAATCGATTCTGTTCCAAAGAGGGTCGTTCTCG
>DATAVY010000177.1:0-16852 GCA_036267495.1 Edaphobacter sp. | reverse complement strand
GACGTGAAGATCGATTCTCATCAACGTAATCTGGCCGAGCTTGCCGCGCGGCATGCCATTGCCGAAGAAGGCGGTGGGCCCGAGCGGCGGGAGCGCGAAAAGAAGGCGGGCAAGCTTTCAGCGCGAGAGCGGGTTGAGTTTCTTCTGGATGAGGGAACGTTCGAGGAGACGGACAAGTTTGTTACGCACCGCGCCACCGATTTTGGAATGGATGCGCAGCGGGTTCCTGGCGATGGGTTCATCACCGGATATGGGCGGGTGCATGGACGGGTGGTGTTCTGTTTTGCGCAGGACTTTACGGTGTTCGGGGGGTCGCTGTCGGAGGCGAATGCAGCGAAGATCGTGAAGATTATGGATATGGCGATGCGGGTGGGTGCGCCAGTTGTGGGACTGAATGATTCAGGCGGAGCGAGGATTCAGGAGGGTGTGGTTTCGCTGGCGGGGTACACGGATATTTTTTTGCGGAATACGCTGGCGAGCGGCGTGATCCCGCAGATCTCGGCGATTCTGGGACCTTGCGCGGGAGGTGCGGTATATTCGCCGGCGATCACCGACTTTACTTTGATGACGGAGAAGACGAGCTACATGTTCGTCACCGGGCCGGACGTGATCAAGACGGTGACGCACGAGGATGTGACGAAGGATGCGCTGGGTGGCGCGGTGACGCACAACGAGATCTCCGGCGTGGCGCATTTTATGGCGCATGACGACCAGGAGTGCCTGGCGATGGTGCGGGAGCTGCTGAGTTTTCTGCCTTCGAACAATCTTGACGATGCGCCGCGCAAGGCGACGCAGGACGATCCGGCTCGCGCGGACGCTGCGCTGGACACGATCGTTCCGACGGAGAGCAATCAGCCGTACGACATGGTCGACGTGATCGGGCGCGTGGTGGACGATGGATATTTCTTCCAGGTGCAGGAGCACTTTGCGCGGAACATTGTTGTTGGGTTTGCGAGGATGGCGGGGCGGACGGTGGGAGTGGTGGCAAATCAGCCGGCGTTTCTTGCCGGAGTGCTGGATATCAACGCGAGCGTGAAGGGCGCGCGGTTTGTGCGATTCTGCGATGCGTTCAATATTCCGCTGATCACGTTTGAGGATGTGCCGGGATTTATGCCCGGGATTCAGCAGGAGCATGGCGGGATTATTCGGCATGGCGCAAAGCTGTTGTTTGCGTTTGCCGAGGCGACGGTGCCGAAGCTTACGGTGATTACACGCAAGGCGTATGGCGGGGCTTATTGTGTGATGAGCTCGAAGCATCTGCGCACCGATTTGAATCTGGCATGGCCTACAGCGGAGATTGCGGTGATGGGGCCGGAGGGTGCGGTGAACATCGTTTACAAACGTGAGCTGGACGCAACAGTACGGCAGGCTGAGGCGATGTGGCCGCAGGGCAAGGCGTTTACCGAGGAAGAGAAGCTGGCCGTGCTGGCAGAGGCGCGCAAGGAGAAGGTGGAAGAGTTTCGCGAGCGGTTTGCGAATCCTTATGTGGCGGCGGAGCGCGGGTATATCGATGCCGTGATTCGGCCGAGCGAGACGCGGCGGAGGTTGAACTCCGCGTTGGATATGCTCGCGACGAAGCGGGAGAAGAATCCAGCGAAGAAGCATGGCAATATTCCGCTGTAGGTCGCAGGAAGCTATAGACGTTTTCAAATGGGAGTAAAGGACCGAAGAACAACCAACGGCAAAAGCAAAATGAGGGGGTTCTTCGCTGCGCTCAGAATGACAAATGTTTTTGTCGCTATATAAACATCTAGAACACTGCGCTAGATGTTTGCAGAAAGCTGTCGGCCTTTGGTCTCGGGAATCCAGATCCAGAAAAATGCAGCGAACAAGAAGGAGAGAGCGCCGACGGCGAAGGCCGCTCCGAAGCCGTGTTTTTGCGCGAGTGAGCCGACGGTGAACGGTGCGATGGCGCTGGCGACTCGGCCGGCGTTGTAGGTGAAGCCCTGCGCGGTGGAACGAACTCTGGTCTCGTAGATCTCTGCGGTGACCGCTGCGAAGCCGGTGTAGTAGCCGGTGCCGAAGAACGCGACGAAGGGGCCGAGGATCAGAAGCAGAAGCGGAGAGCGTGTGGTTCCGTAGAGCAACAGCAGTGTTGCCGCGACCAGCAGGTAGGTGACGTAAGTGCGCTTGCGCCCGATCGCGTCGCTTACGAATCCGAAGGTGATGTAGCCGAACCACATTCCGACCTGCATGACGATCACGACGACAGACATTGCGGTGGAGGTGAGGCCGACGCCGCCTTGCGAGAGGGGAAGCGACAGGTAAGCCGGCACCCAGAGGTTGAATCCCCACCAGGCGAAGAGGCAGCAGGCGTTCATCAGGGTGAGGATGACGGTGAGGGGGAGGAGCTTGCCGCGAAAGATTTCGGCGAACCCGCTGAAGGTTGCGGCGGCAGTGTTGCGGGCATTCTTCCAGACTGCGGGTTCTTCTACGCTTCGTTGGATCCAGAGCGTGAGGAAAGCCGGTAGGACGCCTACGAAGAAGACGGCTCGCCAACCGCCGATGGGCATGACGACGGCCGCGACAAAAGCAGCGAGCGCATAGCCGATTGCCCAGGAGCTTTGCATGAGGCCGAGGGCTTTGCCGCGATGCTCGGCCGGCCAGGTCTCGGAGACGAGCGAGGCGCCGCTGGCCCACTCGCCACCCATGCCGAGGCCGAGGAGGATGCGGAAGACGGCGAGTTGAACGAAGTTTTGCGAGAGGCCGCAGGCGGCGGTGAAGATAGCGTAGATGAGAACGCTCGCCATGAGCGCGCGGGTGCGGCCGAAGCGGTCGGCGATGATGCCGAAGACGAGGCCGCCGGCGGCTGCGGCGAGAAGCGTGACGGAGCCGAGAATTCCTGCGGCGCCTTTGCTGAGATGCAGGTCGGTCATCAGCGTGGCGAGCACCATGGAGTAGAGCATGACGTCGAAGGAGTCGAGCATCCAGCCGAAGGATGCTGCGATGAGAGCCTTCTTCGCAGAGCGCGGCGCCGCTCGCCACCATGCGAAGGCCGGGACGCGCAGAGATTGCGTTGGGCCTTTCGCCGGGGCAGTTGGGGTGTTGTTCATTTCGGCGCGGCCTGACTGGGCGGGCCGTAGCCGCCGCCGCCGGGGGTTTCGATGCGCAGGCGATCGCCGGGGTTGAGCTCGATTCTGGCTTTGGAGGGGAGAGGCTCGACGCTGCCGTTGGCGCGGAGGATTGAGTTGCGGCCCGCGGCTCCGGGTTCTCCGCCTTGCGCTCCGTAGGGGCGGCCGACGCGACGCTCGGTGAGGATGGTGGCTGAGGTGTGGGTGAGAACTTCGTATTCGCGGATGAGCCCTTCGCCGCCGGGAAATTGTCCGGCTCCGCCGCTTCCCTGTCGCAGGGTGTAGGTGCGGATTCGCACGGGCAGATGATGCTCGAGGGCTTCGACGGGTGTGTTGCGGGTGTTGCTCATGTGGATGTGGACGCCGTTGATGCCGGGGAGTCCGTTGCGGCCGCCCATGCCGCCGCCGGCGGTTTCGTAGTAGGCGAAGGCGGTGCCGGCTCGTGGGTCATTAGGTGGAAATACTCCGCCGAGGGTGACGTTGTTCATCGTGCCCTGGCTTGCGGCTGGAATTATTTGCGGAAGAGCCTTCGAGAGAGCGCCGAGTACGACGTCGGTGATACGTTGCGATGCTTCGACGTTGCCGCCCGCGACTGCGGAGGGGTGAAGCGCGTTGACTACGGTGCCGGGCGGCGCGATGACGTGGATGGGACGAGAGATGCCGGAGTTGTAGAGGACGTCTTCCGTGACGAGGCAGCGGAAGGCGTAGAGCGTAGCGGAGAGAGTGATGGCGAGATTTGCGTTGACGCCGCCGCTGGTTTGAAGGTCCGAGCCAGTGAAATCGACCTCTGCGGAGTCGCCGTTGATTCGAATTGCCACTCGGATGAAGACGGGGTCGGGGCTGAAGCCATCGTTGTCGAGGAAGTCTTCAAAGCTGTAGTTGCCGTCGGGAATATCTGTGATGGTGCGGCGCAAGACGCGTTCGGCGTAGTTCTGCGTGGCGGCGGCGTAGTGGGCGACGCGTTTGTAGGTGTACTTGGCGGCGATCTCGCGTAGACGCGACTCGCCTACGCGGTTGGAGGCGATCTGCGCGGTGATGTCGCCTTCGCGCTCGTCGGGAGTGCGGACGTTGGCGAGGATGAAGGACATCAGCTCGTTGTCGATGACGCCTCGTTTGATCAGCTTGATGGGAGGGATGATGAGGCCCTCCTGAAATATCTCGCGGGCGAGGGGCATGGAGCCGGGACTCATACCACCGACATCGGAGTGGTGGGCGCGGTTGGCTACGAAGAAGGCTGGTGGGCCGGTTTTTTTGAGGAAGATGGGGGAGACGAGTGTGATGTCGGGGAGATGCGTGCCGCCACGGAAGGGGTCGTTGAGGATAACGGTGTCGCCGGGTTCCATCGCAACGTGATCGATTGCCGCGCGCACGGATAACGGCATTGCGCCGAGGTGAACGGGCAGATGGTCGCCTTGGGCGATGGTTTGGCCGGACGCATCGTAGATGGCGCAGGAGTAGTCGAGGCGCTCCTTGATGTTGGGAGAAAAGCCGGTGCGGCAGAGGGTGACGCCCATCTCTTCCGCGATGGAGACGAAGAGATTTTTGAAGATTTCGAATTCGATTGGATCAAGACGCATTGTTCGCCTTCAATTTTCTGCTGATCTTGCGAGGTTCGAGGCGCGCGGCGATGAGGGTTCCGACACCATCGATGGCAAAGCTATAGTGCGGAGGGATGATGGTGGTGGATTGTCCGCTTACGACTAAAGCTGGGCCGTTTCCCTGCATGCCGAGGGAGAGCAATTCGCGATGGTAGACGGGAGTCTGGATGGGGCGGCGGCCGAAGTGGGTTGAGCGTATGGAGGAGGGAGCGGGCAGATCGAGGCGATCGGCGTGTGCCTTCGGCATGGTTGGTTTGTCCGTGCGGCCGATGGCTTTTATCCGGAGTTGAACGATCTCGGTTGCGCGGGTTGGGTTGGCGTAGCCATAGAGTTGCTCGTGGCGGCGGCTGAAGTCCGCTTCGTATCCAGGCGCGAAGGGCAACGTGATCTCGTAGGCCTGGCCTTTGTAGCGCATGTCGAGGGAGCATTCGATGGCGATGTCTTTTTCCGCGAAGCCCTCGGCGAGAAGGTCGTTGAGGGCGCGTTCTGTCAGAGGCTTGAAGCGGGCGCGCAGGTCTTCTTCGGTTACGGCGGCTGCGGGTTTGAGGATGGTAAGGGAGTAGTCCTTGGTTGCATCGGCGAGCAGCATTCCCAGCGCGGAGAGGACTCCGCTGTGTTCGGGGACGAGGACTGTGGCGATGTCGAGCGAGTCGGCGATGTCGCAGGCGTGAAGACCGCCGGCGCCTCCGAATGCGAGAAGGGCAAAGTCTCTGGGGTCGTGGCCGCGACGCACGGAGACTACGCGGATGGCGGCTTCCATGTTGGAGTTGGCGATGCGGACTACGCCTTCGGCGAGCGCAATGGGAGAGAGGTCGAGACGGCCGGCGAGTTCCTTTGCGATGCTGCGGGCGCGGGGTAGATCGAGAGACATGCGGCCGCCGAGGAAGTAGTCGGGGTCGAGGCGTCCGAGGAGAAGATTTGCGTCGGTGACGGTCAGCTCCGTGCCTTTGCCGTAGCAGGCGGGGCCGGGGTCTGCGCCTGCAGAGCGCGGGCCGACACGCAACGATCCGCCGGAGTCGATGTAAGCGATGGAACCGCCGCCAGCGCCGACGGTGTGGATGTCGAGTACGGGCAGGCGGACGGGAAAATCGCCGACGGTGGATTCGATTGTGGTTCCGATGGCCCCATTGATGAGGCTGACATCGGTCGAGGTGCCGCCCATATCGAAGGTGATGAGCCGCGAGTAGCCGGATGCGTTGCCGATGGCCTGGGCTCCGACGACGCCTGCGGCGGGACCGGAGAGAATGGTTTGCACGGCGGCGGTTTTTGCGCGATGCGCAGAAATCGATCCGCCGTTCGACTGCATGATCTTCAGCGATTTCCCGCGCATGCCGTCTTCGAGTTTTTCGAGATACCGCGCCATCAGCGGGGTGACGTACGCATTCACGACGGTGGTGCTCCAGCGCTCGAACTCACGGTACTCGCGGAGAACTTTGTGCGAGGAGGAGACGGTGAAGCCGGCCTCTTCCAAGGCCTTGGTGAGATGGTCTTCATGAATGGGATTCGCGTAAGAGTGCAGGAGACAGACTGCGACTGAATCGATGGTCTGGGTCCGAAGGGCTTCGATGAGTTGTGCGACTTCGGATTCGGCCAACGGTTCGAGGACGCTTCCGTCCGCGCCGAGACGCTCGTTGATGCCGAAGATGAGGCCGTGCGGGATCAGAGGGCGGCGCGCTTTCACCATGAAGTTGTAAAGCTCGGCCCTGGTCTGGCGGCCGATTTCGAGCACGTCTTCGAAGCCTCTGGTGGTGATGAGAGCGACTCGTGCGCCTTTGCGTTCGAGCAATGCGTTGGTGGCGACGGTCGAGCCGTGGATCAGCTCGGTCCATTCCGCGTTGCCTGCCAATTCTTGAATGCCGGTGAAGATTGCCCGGGACGGATCGTCCGGCGTCGACCGGACTTTGTGAACTTTCATCCCGTTTTCGTCGAGCCGCAGGAGATCGGTGAAGGTTCCCCCTGTATCGATGCCAAGTCGAATCATGCTTTTCGCTTATCCAATTTTTCCCTGTTCTGAGACTATCTTCGGCTTCGATGCGTCCTACGTCCACAACTCAAAAATAGTTGCAATTGGCAGTAAGAATGGCCGCTTTAGCGCAGTTGATTTCAGCTTTTCGTTTTCGTCTAGCTGCATGCTACTATCGTCGCGTTCCCTTTAGCCTCTTTCTTCAGGAGATAGCCTCGGATGAGTGCTTCTATTTCTCGATCGGCGCCCGCGTCTGTGATCGCGGGTGTTTGTGTGTTTTCTGTGATGGCCGCAGTCGCCGCCGTTGCGCAGAGTTCGACCGCTCCAGCCGATCTGGTCATCAAGAATGCGACAGTGATGACGGCTTCGCACGGCACGATCCAGCATGGCAGCGTGTGGCTGCATAACGGCAAGATTGCCGGGGTCGGCGCGACGGTGAGTGCTCCAGCAGGCGCAACTGTGGTGGACGCGACGGGCAAGTATGTGACGCCGGGAATCATCGATCCGCACTCGCACTCGGCGCTGGGGGACGATGTGAATGAGGCGACCAGTCCGGTAACGCCGAGCATGATGATGATCGATGCCTTCGATAATCGCGACAAGGCGCTCTACCTGGCGCTCGCTGGTGGAGTGACATCGGAGCTGCTGCTGCATGGGTCGGCCAACATGATTGGCGGGCAGGCGGTGGTGATCAAGAACAAGTTCGGCTTGTCGAAGGAGGAGATGCTGTTTCCGAACGCCCCGCGGTCGATCAAATTTGCCAGCGGCGAGAATCCAAAGCGGGTTTATGGCACGCGGAACCAGCTGCCGTCGACGAGGATGGGAAACTTCGAGGTGATGCGTCAGGCGTTTGAGGATGCGAAGGTTTATCGCAGGGATTGGGACGCTTACAACGACAAGGTGGCGAAGGGCGACAAGGATGCGCGCGCTCCGCATCGCGATCTGAAGCTGGAGGCGCTGGCGGACATTCTGCGGGGCAAGCTGATGGTGCAGATTCATTGCTACCGCGCGGATGAGTTCCTGACCGAGGAGGCGATCGCCAAGGAGTATGGATTCAAGATCAGGGCGTTTCATCATGCGTTGGAGATGTATAAGGTGGGTGGGAAGATCGCTGCCGATGGAACGGCGATTGCGACGTTCACGGACTGGTATGGCGGAAAGTACGAGATGTGGGATGGGATTCCGTGGAATGCGGTGATGTCCATGCGGGAGGGAGTTCGCGTGGCGCTGAAGAGCGACTCGAACGACCATATTCGCCGGCTGAACCAGGAAGCGGGCAAGATGATTCACTATGGCGGCGCGACGGAGGACGAGGCGATCACGATGGTGACGCTGAATCCCGCGTGGATCATGGGGATCGACGACAAGACGGGTTCGCTCGATGTGGGCAAGGACGGCGATGTTGTGATCTGGAATATGGATCCGCTTTCGACCTATGCGCGCGCGGAGAAGGTTTATATCGATGGCGATCTGTTCTTCGACAGCAGTCTGCCTGGGTTTGGGACGACGCACTTTTCTGGCGTGATGCATGGAAGCGGGTTTGGCGCGGGCGAAGACGATGACGACGAGCAGGGGGATAACTAATGCTGAGGAAATTTTTTAGAGATCGATTTGCTGCGTTTTCAGTTTCCCTGATCTTCAGTGTTGCAGGTTCTGCCACCCTTTTCGCGCAGGCTCCGATGGTGGATATCACGCCGCCGCCGGGAGTGATTGCGATTACCGGGGGGAAGGTGCTGACGGTTTCGCATGGCACGATCGAGAACGGTGTGGTGCTGATCGAAAGCGGCAAGATTGCGGCGGTTGGAACTGCGGCTTCGGTGAAGGTGCCGAAGGGCGCGACGATCGTCGATGCGAAGGGGATGACGGTCTATCCGGGGCTGATCGATGCGGAGACTCGCATTGGGCTGCAGGAGATCGGTTCGGACCGGTCGACCAATGACACGATCGAGCCGAGCGAGGAGATCTTTCCGCAGATGCACGTTTATGACGCCTTCCATGCGGAGAGCGAGCATATCCCGATCACGCGGTTCAATGGCATCACCAACGCTGTGGTTGCGCCGGCGGAGACGGACACGATTCCCGGGCAGGACAGTTTCATTCAGCTTGCCGGGCGCGACCGCGACTCGATGCTGATGGTGAAGGATGTGGCGCTGGCGATGAATTTTGGCGAGTCTCCGAAGCGCGGGCGCGGGGAAGGCGCTGGCGCGGGGGGTGGGCGATACCCTTCGACGCGCATGGGAGAGATTACTCAGATGCGGCAGGCGCTGCTGGATGCGCAAGAGTATATGGCGCGGCGCGGACGGCCGGGCAGCGAAGAGTCGGCTGCTCCGGCGGCGGGGGGACGCGGCGGAGCGGCGGGCGGGAGCTTCAACCTGCGCAATGAGGCGCTGATTCCTTATCTCAAGGGCGAGAAGCCGGTGGTGCTGGGGGTCTATGACGGGCACGATGTCGAGACGGCGATGGCGTTTGCGCAGGAGTTTCACCTGAAGGTGATCCTGAGCCATGTGACGCGCGCGCAGGACGTGCTGGATAAGATCGCTTCGTACCATGTGCCGGTGATTGTCGGGCCGATCTACGATCTGCCTACGGCGAATGAGCGTTACGACGCGGTCTACAGCGTGCCCGGCGAGTTGCAGAAGCGCGGGGTAAAAGTGATTCTCGCCTCGTATAACGTGAGCAATTCGCGGAACCTGCCGTACTCGGCCGGCTTTGCCGTGGCGTATGGAATGCCATACGACGAGGCCATGAAATCGATCACGCTGAACCCGGCAGAGGCGTTTGGATTAGGCGACAAGCTGGGTTCGCTCGATGTGGGCAAGATTGCGAATGTGGTGATTGCCGACGGCGATCCGCTGGATGTGCGGACGAGTGTGAAGCAGGTTTATATCAACGGCGTTGCGATTCCGATGGTGACGCGGCAGACCAAGCTTCGGGATGAGTATTGGCCGAAGAAATAGTGGGAGCGATTTAGGCTCTCTTATTTGCTGCCTACCAGCAGGAAATTGGAGGGGACGGCGCGGCATTTCAGGTTTGCGATGGGATGCCAGGTGGTGCCGTCGGCGTAGGTGATGGAGATGAGGTCGGCCCAGCGGAGGGAGCCTACCTGATGCATCCAGACGTCGGCTTCGTCGAGGCTGGCGCTTCCCTTCTCGCGCTCGAGGGTGAAGGTCTTGGAGATGGTATCGGGGGACGAACCGTTGAGGAGAAGAGTTCGGGCCTTGAGTGAGCTGGCATAGACGCTGACCTCAATGCTCTGGATGTCGGGGTGAGAGCCGCGATTGAGGACGAGATGCAGGCCCTGGGCCGGGCCGGATTTTTCGGCGTCACTGACGGTATTCATCTGAAGGTTGGCCTGGCGGCTGGCGAAGAAGCCGATCGGACAGCCGGAGTTTGCAGAATCGACGGTGAAGGTGGTGACGGACGCCGGAGTGTTGACGAAGCTTTTGTTGGTCGAGGATTGGCCGAGGGCGACGGCGCTGGCGAGGAGGAAGATCGAGGTGGAGAGATAGCGCATACAAACCTCCGGAGGGTCCTTCGTGCGAGGATTTTACTCTCGCCATCGAGGGAGATTCAATGAGGACTGAAATTTAGATAGTGGGTCGCTGCGGCTTAACCTTCTGCGGCATAGCTGAAGAGGCTGCAGAAAAGGTCCGCTATGACTCAGAAGAGAATCCCTCAGCGACTAAAGTCGCAATGCAGTGAGAGCAGTTACGGCGCGACTGAAGTCGCGCCCTTTCAAAACAACGACTTTTCCGCAGCGTGTGAATCCGTGCCCTTTAGCGAAACGACTTTTCGCAGTCTGTGAAGTCGTGGCCCTTAAGCGAAATGACTTTTCCGCAGTCTGTGAAGTCGTGTTCTTACGCAAAACAGACTTTTTTCGCAGACTGTGAAGCCGTGCCTTAACCGAACCAAGCTGAGCCATCCCTGGATTCAGGGAGAGATACCTTTTAGTTTGCGGATGGCTTTTCGGCGTGATCGATGGCGATGACATCGACTTGAGTCTTCTGGGCTTCGAGCTTGAGACCGAGCTGCTGCTGAAATGCGGCAAAGAGGTTTGGCGCAGCTTCGGTGTTCTCGGCGGGCGGAGGCAGTTTGGGTGGGTGGCCGTTGAACTCCGAGTCGTCGGGGGTGAAGGTGACGCTGCAATCGTACTTTCCGGTAAGTTCGGTACGGTCGACGACGGGGCGATCGAGGACGAGCATCTGGAGGAAGCTGGTGAAGTTCTGCATCTTGCCGTTTGCCATGACCAGGGTGAGTCCGCCCGTGCCGGGCCTCATGCCGAGGCCAGGCAGCGTGTTCTCTATCTCGGTGGGCTTGAGCTTCGGTCCGTTCTTGGCGACGGTGAGAACGTAAGCGGAGAGCTCGCGCTTGTCCTGATGGAACTTGAGGTTGAAGCGGGAGGCGAGCAGCTTCTGCATCATGGTGCGCAGTTGCTGAACGTTGGGTGAACCCTCCTGGTCGGGTACGGCGGCGATGTCGTAACGATCTTTGTTGATCCAGTCAGGAGCGTTGACGATCTGGTTGGCCTGCACTTCATAGGCAAAGCCGATGAGGTCGCCGAGAGAGGAGTTGCGGGTGGCAAAGTTGCGTCCATTGACAGTAAGCCCCTGCAGGCCCGGAGCGCCGGAGTCGTTGGGCTTGATGGTAGCGACTTCAAAGGAGGGGTCGGCATCGGCTGCCATGGGCTTGGGGGCAACGGGAAGCGGGGGTATCTCCCATGCCGTCTCTTTGGTGGCTCGTACGAGGGTCAAGGGAAGGGGATTGGGACCCTGTGTCCAGGTTCCGGCGATGGTGTTGCCATCGGCGCTGACGGTTCCCTGAAAGGTGGCGCCGATAAGGTCGATGGTGAATTTAAATGCGGATCCGTCGAGAACGACGGAGCTGCCGCTGAAGCCCTGGCCGCCCTGATCGATGCTGTACATCTTGACCGCCCAGCCTTTGTCGGCTTTGGATATCTTCTCGACGATGCGCAGGCTGCGGTTGGGTAGCGTAAGGGTTCCCTGCCAGTCGCCGGAGATGTCTCCGCGCGCATGGGCTTCGGTTGCGGGAGCCGCGGGCGCAGCCTGAGATGCGGGCGGTTGTCCGGGAGGGTTCTGCGCGCCTGCCGATTGCGTGATTGCACCGATTGCACCGATTGCAAACAACATGCCGCAGGTTAACGCTGCGGCGCTACGCATCATCTTGACCGTCATTGCCGGCTCCAGTTTTTCTTGTACAGGTATCTACGAGTGGATTGAGGATTTAGTTCAGTCGCAGTATACGCGCGTCTTTCCCGCGAACTGGTTCCTGGAGTCGCGAGGGAGGCGCCGCGATTTATTGCGTGGTGCCGGTGAGGAAGATCTGTTCGGGATGGGCGGCGATGACGCGGTAGAGGGCGAACTGGCGGACGTTCTGGCTGCGGAGTTCGAAGAGGAGGCTGGCGCGGTTGCTGGCCTCGGCGTCGACGACATCGACGAATTGCATCCGTGGAGTTCGGTAGAGGTGGGCGGCATCGGTGACGCTCTGGATGGCAGGCTTGATTTCGCCGAGCGAGTCGGACTGCGCGACGATGGTGACATAGCGCAGAGCCGCGCCGGCGCCACCGGTGTTGGCGGAGTAGACGTAGGTGGGGTCGCCACCATAGCTGAGGGTGTAGGCCTTCAGTTGCTCATCGAGGAGGGGTACGAGCGGAGGAGTGGGGGCGGCGGTGCGACGTGAGCGGGTGGGCGTGGTCTTCTTCGCTGCTGCGGGAGTGGCGGCTGCGCGAGTGGTTCCGTAGGCGGCGAGCTGCGCGCGAGCGATGGCCTGCATCTTCTGCAGAATGGCCTGATGCTGCGCTTCGTCATCCCACTCCAGCGTGAAGGGATGGGGATCGCGATTGACCGCGTCGGAGACGGCGACCATCTGGTGGAGGTTCGGCGGGATGCCGGTAAGTTTGGGCAGGTCCTCTTCGGTCATGGAGCTGGTGGGCTTGCCATGATGAAGATTGGGACGGTTGGGATCCTCGTTCAGGGCTTCGACGCTGCCGTTTCCGCCGACGTTGGCAGAGAGGCCCGCTTTCTTCGCGTCCTCAGGGGTATGGCGTTTCAAGGTGGGACGATCGGGGTCGTCGCTGGAGGTGTTTTCGGAGGTGGTGGTGGATGCGGTGTCGGTGGTTGTGCCGCCGTCAGTGGCAGGCGGTGAGGTGCGCTTCATGGTAGGGCGATCGGGGTCGTCGGCGGGGACATTCCCGGTCTGGGCGGTTGTGTCCGAGCCGGAGGCAGAGCTGTCGGAGGTTCGACGCTTCATGGTCGGGCGATCGGGGTCGTCGGCAGGCGTCGATGTGGTGCTGGTGGTGGTGCCGGAGGATGTGCCGGAGGTTGAGGCGTCGGGGCTGCGGCGTTTCATCGTGGGCCGGTCGGCGTCGTCTCCGGTGGCGCCCGTTGCTGTGCCGGACGCGGTGGTGGTGTCGGGTTTGCCGGTCGCCGGTGTCGGCTGGGTTGAGGCGGGTTTGCTTTGGTCGCTCCCGCTTGCAGTGGTGGAATCTGCGCTGGGCTTGGTGACGAGGTGCGGGCGGTTGGGGTCGGGGGTTGCGGTGATGACGGGGAGGGTTTTTGACGGCTTGAGGGCGGCAGTCGTTCTTCTGGGCGCGGCCAGCGGCTTGACGCTGCCGTAGCCGAACCAGCCGTCGTCGTAGGCCATGTCGCCCGTCGGCTGGACGGCTTGCAGATGCCTGGCATAGGCCAGGTCGAGGCTTCCTTTGTCGAGTCCCGCGGTCTGCAGCATATAGACGTTTCCGGAGAGCAGCGCGAAGGGAACAGGGCGGGCGGTATAGACGCCAGCGTCTTCGAGTTTGCCGTCGATGAAGAGAGAGACCGGAATGAGGCGGCTGGCGGTGGGTTTGGCGAAGTCGCCGGTCCACTCATAGACGCCGATGGCGCGGACGACCTGCTGAGGCTTGGAGACGTGATGCATCTGTGCCGCGACAGGGATGGCGAGGGTTGCGGTGATGAAGAGGACGGGGAAGGTGAAAGCTCTCATAAGCCTGCTAACGAGATTAGACGCTCTTTGGAGGGCAAAGTCGTATTCGCTGGTTGGGCTAGTATACGAAGCATGGATGCCGGGACGCTGCTGGATGTGAAGGATTTGTCGATCGCATTTGGTCAGCAGCAGGCGGTGAAGGGCATCTCGTTCCATATCAAGCCGGCGGAGACGCTGGGATTGGTGGGAGAGTCGGGGTCGGGAAAGTCGGCTACTTCGCTGGCGGTGCTGCGGCTTTTACCGTCTGCGGCGAAAGTGGCGGGAAGCGTCGAGTTTGACGGCGAGAATCTGCTGGCGCTGCCGGTTGAGGCGATGCGGCGGCGGCGCGGACGCGAGATTGCCATGATCTTTCAGGAGCCGATGACCGCGCTGAATCCGGTGATGCCGGTGGGAATCCAGATTGCGGAAGCGGTGCGGGCGCATCATCCCGGGGAGTCGCGCGCGACGGTGAGGGCCAAGGTGTTGTCGGCGATGGAGGAGGTGGGATTGGCGGAGGTTGAGCGGAGAGCGAAGGACTATCCGCATCAGTTTTCCGGGGGGCAGCGGCAGAGGATTCTGATTGCGATGGCGATTGTGAACCGGCCGCGGCTGCTGATCGCCGACGAACCAACGACGGCGCTGGATGTGACGGTGCAGGCACAGATTCTTGCGCTTCTGAATGGGTTACGCCGGGAGCATGGGCTGGCGATGCTGTTTATCTCGCATGACCTGGCGGTGGTGGCGCAGGTGGCGGATCGCGTGGCGGTGATGCAGCGCGGAGAGATTGTGGAACAGGGTGCGGTGGGGAGTTTGTTTGAGCGGCCACAGCATGGGTATACGCGGAGGCTGCTGGCTTCGGCGCCGACGATGACGACGGACCGCACTCGGCCTTTGGCCTCTTTGGCCGGATAAGGTTTTGATGATGCGGGGAATGTCTATAGACTACGGAATTGGGCCGCACGTCTGGTGGGGCCATCTGGACTGCAATGCGCGCGCTGATACTTTCGGATATTCACGGGAACCTCGAAGCACTGACCGCAGTTCTGGCTGCTGCGCAGCCGTACGACGCGCTTTGGAATCTTGGGGATATGGTGGGGTATGGAGCGAGTCCGAATGAAGTGATCGACCTGATGCGAACTGGTGCGCAGGTGAATGTGCGGGGGAATCACGACCGGGTTTGTTGTGGACTGAGCTCGGCTTTGGGGTTCAATCCGGTCGCCCGGGCGGCGGCAATGTGGACGAATAAAGAGTTGACCCCGGAGAATCTTGCGTGGCTGCGAGCGGTGCCTGCAGGGCCGGTGACGCCGGAAGAGCCTGGGGTGACTTGTGTGCATGGGTCGCCGTTGAATGAGGATCAATATATTTTGAGCATGCGGGATGCGTGGGCTCCGCTGCAGCAGATGGAGACGGCGATTACGTTCTTTGGGCACACGCACTTACAGGGCGGGTTTTCGCAGAAGGAGCATGACTGGCATGAGATTAAACCGCAGTATCTTCTGAAGAATGAGGCGGAGAGCTGGACGATGGCGATTCCGGAGGGGACGCGGCATTTGATTAATCCAGGGGCGGTGGGGCAGCCGCGGGATTGCGACTGGCGGGCGGCGTTTGCGATGTATGACTCGGAGGCGAAAGAGATTGTTTATCATCGCGTTCCGTACGATTTGACGGCGGCGCAGGGGCGGATTTTGATGGCGGGTTTGCCGGAGCGGCTGGCGGCTCGGCTGCGGGATGGGCGTTAGTTTTTTTCGGGCGTGGTTTACGGGTGGGTTTTTGCGGATTTTGGGGGATTTCTGGTGGTTTTTGCGTGGTGGGAACGTGGTTAATGGATGGTAATTTGTGGTGAATTACGTGGTGGTTTCGTGGTGCGGAAGACGTGCCACTTTCTTGAACTATCTTTGGTAAGTTGAGTTGAAGACAGAAAGACGAGAACGCCGCCCCCCTCTTGTTCGAGAGGGCGGCGTCTTCGGTTTCCAGGTCAGGCGGCTTTGAGAGCCTGGGAGTTGACCGATTTTGAGATGCTGGTGAGCTTCTCGTCGGCGGCCTTCTCTTCGGCGAGGGTCTCTTCGAGGAGCTCCGCGATCTCGTCCTGGCCGAGGAGGTTGGCGTACTCGCAGACGCTGCCATAGGCGGCGATCTCATAGTGTTCGACGCGCTGGGCGGCGGAGATCAGGGCGGCATCGCGGACGTCCCCCTTTTCGGTGTCTTCGAGGACTTCGGAACCTTCTTCGAGGACTCCTTCCATGCCGTGGCACATCTTGCCGCGTGTGGGTTTTCCGAGGATTTCAAAGGCTTTTTCGAGGCGCTCGACGTGGCCTTTGGTCTCTTCGAGATGGCTCTCGAAGGCTTTTCTCAAGTCGGGCGAAGAAGCCGCCTTGGCCAGCTTCGGAAGTGCTTTGGTGATCTGCTTTTCGGCGGAATAGAGATCTTTAAGTTCGTCCAGGAACAATTCTTCCATACTGGAAACGCTCATTTGCTTTACCCCTTTTGTCGAACTTACGTACTTGTAAGCCTTGTGATGCGGGGTTTGAGGGAAAGGTGAGCTTTGTTGCAGGGGCAGTACAGGGAATCGCGCGGTTCAGATTCAGGCGAGTTGCTGCTGTTCGAGGGTGAGGGAGAGGTCTTCCCATTGGGCGAGGAGGGCGGTGCGCCGGGTGCGAAGCTGTTCGAGCTCGGCGGCGTCTTTCTGGGATTGATCGGCGGAGGTGAAGTTGCCGAGGCGGGCTTCGGCGGCGGAGATGGCGGATTCGAGGCGGGGGATTTCTTCTTCGGCGTGGCGGAGGCGGTCTTCGAGTTGTTTGAGCTTGATGGGGTTGAGGCGCTTGATGGGGGTTGCGGGTTTGGGGGAAGACGGTCTCGCTTCGCGAGAAACCCACACATCAGAATCGATGTGTGGGGCATCCGCATTTGTGGCGGGTTCGGAGGAGAGCGGTCGAGCTTCGCTCGATACCCCACCCTTCGCAGAGGACGCGAAGGATGGGGCACCCGGATTCGCGGGGGTCAGGGATTTTGTGATTTGTGCGTTTACCTTTTCGGGGCCGCCTTGTTTGCGCCAGAGGTAGTCTTCGTAGTTGCCGGGGTAGATGTGGAGGCGGCGGTCTTCGACTTCGAAGACGCGGGTGGCGAGGCCGTCGATGAAGTAGCGGTCGTGGGAGACGAAGAGGACGGTGCCGGTGAAGTTGCGGATGGCGTCGAGCAGGACGTCCTTGGCGCGGAGATCGAGGTGGTTGGTGGGCTCGTCGAGG
>DATAVY010000176.1:0-4706 GCA_036267495.1 Edaphobacter sp. | reverse complement strand
AGCTAACCGTTGAACCTCGCTCCGCACCAAACCTGATTTCTCCAGCCTGCGCAGCGCTGGATAGATCGCACCCGGGCTATCGCTGAAGCCGGCCATCGGAGTCGAAGCAAAGATCTTCTTCACGTCATAGCCCGAAAGCGGCTGCTGATAGATCAAACCCAAAAGCGCGTGGCCGAGAATTGAAAAATTTGACATTACGCCACGTAGTATTACTCCGCGTACTATAGTTTGGCAACCTTAAATTTCTCAGCGGCTGCAAAACCTTCCATGCCGTTCCAATCGAGCGAAATACCTCAAACATCGAATGCCGGAAATCGGAGTGTTTTCGCACACAAGTTCCTACTATCCTTCTCGTTATGAGCGAAAAGCCTCCGTCATTTCAAGCGCCTCTCACAGCCGCCTTCCAGCACGCCATGGATCGGCTCTCGCCGGCATCGACACGATCGGTCGCTGCAACGGCGGATCTCGACACTTTGCGTGCAAGGCTGGCTTTACCTCTCGGCCAGACGGGATTGGATGCAACCAGGGTGATCGATGATCTGGTTCAGGCAGTCGAGGGCGGCCTTATCGACTCTGCCGGCCCCCGCTTCTTCGGTTGGGTCATCGGCGGCTCACTTCCTGCCGCTCTGGCTGCCGATTGGCTCACCTCAACCTGGGACCAGAATGCAGGAATGTACGCGACCGCGCCCGCTGCGGCAGTCGTCGAAGAAGTTGTCGGCGTATGGCTCAAAGATCTGCTCCATCTCCCGGCCGCGGCGAGCTTCGCACTTGTCACAGGCTGTCAAATGGCCCATGTAACCTGCCTTCTGGCGGCGCGCCATGCCGTGCTCGCTCGTCGACAATGGGATGTCGAACGCGATGGACTTGCAGGCTCGCCTCCCATCCGCATTCTGACCAGCACCGAAAAACATGGATCGATGGTCCGAGCCGCTCGGATATTGGGCATCGGCGAGAAGAACATTCATAACCTGGCCATCGACGCAGAAGGCAGGCTGCGGGAAGACGCACTGATCGAAGCGCTCGAAGCCGCGCCATCGCAGCCAACCATCGTCGTGCTGCAGGCCGGAGATCTCAACATGGGCGCCTTCGACGACTTCGCCACTCTGATTCCGATCGCGAAAAACTTTGGCGCATGGGTTCATGTCGATGGCGCATTCGGACTTTGGTGCGCGGCAAGCCCCCGTCTAAGCCACCTCTTGAACGGCGCGGACTCCGCAGACTCCTGGACCACCGACGGCCACAAATGGCTGAATGTTCCTTTCGATTGTGGATATGCCTTCGTTGCCGATCGAGACGCTCATCACGCCTCGCTTTCGCACCGCGAGTCTTATCTCACGCACGCTGAGGACGCGCGAGACCAGATCGACTGGAATCCGGAGTGGTCACGCCGCGGAAGAGGGTTTGCAACCTATGCCGCCCTTCGCCAGTTGGGCCGGCAAGGTGTGGCCGGCCTGATCGAGCGAACCTGCGATCACGCGCACGCGTTGGTGACGAGAATAGGCGCTATCGAAGGAGCGGAGATCGTCTGGGAGCCTCGGATCAATCAGGGAATGGTTCGCTTTCTCCATCCTCGCAAGGGAGCATCTGCCGCCGAGAACGATGCCTTCACCGACCGCATCATGGCAGAGATCCTCGCTTCAGGAGAAGCCTTCTTTACCGGCACTACCTGGCGGGACCGTCGCGCCATGCGAATAAGCGTCTGCAACTGGCAGACTTCGGCGCACGACGTCGAGAAAGTTGTCGCATGCATAACCAGGATCCTGAACGCCTCGCGAAAGCAGAGTTGAAAACCGCCACAGGCTATTTCTTCCAAGCCTTCACACAAATTTGACGGGCAGGCGGCAAAACTGCAGCAAAGCTACTGCCCTGCGATCACTCCAGAGCTGTGGCTCGAATGAGCACGGCGCATCCGAGCAATAATCGTCCTCCGCTGCTTCGCACCGAAGACCCACTCCCGGACTGGCCCGACATCCACATGCACAAACTGGCTTACCGGGTAGTACCCCACTCCGCCGGCCTCCAGCGAAAGCGCCGCATCCCTCAGCTTCGCAGTAGTCACCCCAGGAACCCGAAGATCGATCGCATGTCCTTCCATATGCTGGCTATGCTCCGCCACTCCGGTCTGGGGAGAGTTCTGCCGCAGCGCCGCATTCGTCTCCGGAGTCCGGTACCCGCACACAATATCGATTACTCCGCCCAGCTTACCCAGCCTCGCCATCATCGCATGCAACACGTCAAACTCTTTCGGATCGTAGTTGCTCACATCCTGGGTATAGTGATCGCGCAAAAAGTAGTTCAGCTTGTCCAGCGCGTCCGGCAGATACGTATCCCCAATCCGGTAGACGATATCCAGGCTCTCACCCGTATGCAGGTTAAACATCTTCAATTGATAGGGTTTACCGTCTTCAGACGGCGCCGCCGCAGTCCCATCCGCGGCAATATCTTCCGGCATCACTCCCGGAACCACAGCCTCGCCGTGCATCAACATCGCCCGGCTCTTCAAATGCATTGAGCTTTTCAGCCCTGCATGCACCCGAGTCTTTACCGTCCGCGCCCACGACGAACCGCTTACCCCAAATACGACCGCCACCGCCGCCGCTGCCGTTGCCAAACCTCTAATGCTCAATAAACGCATTCAAACTCCCGGGCCCTTGGAATTTTCGCGAATGAAAATCCTGAATGAGATTCACCGTTCGTCATTCGCTCCTTCAAGTTTACCTATTTGATACCGAAGCCCGCACGTTGGGAATGTAACTTTAGTGTCATATCTCGTTCGCCGCAGAGCAATCAACGTGATATCAACGAGTTAGCCGGATAGATCGCACTCCGCCCGATCGCACTTTGCCCGCCCGAAAAACGCTCATAAACCAGCCTCGCGGTCGCTATATCTTCTATCCCGATGCCGACCGACTTGAACACCACCGGCCCCCCTCTTCTATCCAGCGGAGCCCCGTCCAGCAGCTCCCCAATCTCCGCGCTCACCTCCGCCTTCGCCAGCAGAATGTCGCCTGCCTCGCGCAGCGCCGCCTCCCGCGACTCCACCACCACCGCACCCCGCATCGCCTCGTCGTCAAGCTCTCGCCGGCCGGGAGGTGAGTGTACCGGGACATGCGTTACGTTGTGGACCTGAGACATCCGTTACAAGCCCCTTGCGGCTTCGATAGTTTGAATCGAGGGGGGCACGAGAAGACATAGATCCAGTCGTCGGGCCGTGGGAATGTGGGAATCCCAAAGGGATTTCCAAAGAGTGCGGGAAGGGTGGGAAGCCGGCTTCATGGCTTTCCATGCTTTCCATACTCTGTCATTTCCATGGCCTGCTCTTTGCGAGCCAATGCTCGATAAACTGATTTGCCGCCACCCAGTGCAATGTGCCGCACTCACCACGAGATGCTCGTCGGTACTCATCGCTTGCCATTGTGTTCGCAGGCGATTTAGCCTTAACTCAGCAACTGTTGATCTGCGCAACTTACCGAAAGCACCCGTTTTCCAGAAGAAAGCGCCCGTCTCCTTTCCGGCGATATGCCCGTGTCAAACTAAAGCCCGTGTCAAACTAAAGAAGGAGAAGCAATGGTTGTGAGCCGGGCGATTTACCGGTTCATCTGGTTCATCTAAGGATGGGCTATTGTCGATGTGGTCTCTTCGGAGGAACGTGTGAACCGCTACATAGCGATTCTGCTGCTTAGCATTTCGGTCTCCGCCTCCGCTCAGACGAAGCCTACAGAGCCCTGTTCTTTTGCTGGCTTTGAGAGCGGTTCGCAGAAGGAACCAAACCTTGCCGAGGTCAATACGAAAACACCGGCCCGAATGTGGACAGCTTGCGATTCTTCAACGGGCTGTTTCCCGCTAAAGATTGATCCTGGTTCCCCCGTATTGGTTTACAGGAAAAAGGGAGAGTGGACATGCGGTTACGGGGTTGACCGCCATGGGGCAGCGCCGGCATGGTTCCGAACCAGGGATTTACGGCCGCTGGAGTTTACGGCGGCTCCTCCGATTGGAGCCTGGTATGGGGTTTGGAAGAGCGGCGGGAATCGGGTGGTGATTTCAGCAAGCAGGAACGGTGAACAGTTGAACTTGGTGGGGAACGCGATTTGGCAGGGTGCGAACGGAAACGAACACTTCGGCAACGCGAAGGGCAATGCCATTCCAGGCGGCAATAGACTTCACGTAGTAGACGGGGAATGTGTGATCGACCTGACGCTAGCTGGAAAATACATACTTTCGGACGATAACCAGGGATGCGGCGGTATGAATGTCAGCTTCTCAGGGATTTGGAAACGCGCGTCTATCGGTCGGGCGGTGACTGCCACGCCATGATGGCTTGGCCGAAGGTTTAGGACAATCGTGGGACAGCGAATTGTTTGAAACTGGGATACGACCGTGGTCGCGCCCGAAAGATTCGGCTATCGGCACCTTCGATTCTCAATTGAGCCAACAGGGCAACGCACTTGATCTTCGTCGAGAAATAACATGAGAAATAACAGCCCTTCCGCCGCCATAGGTGTTCCTCATTATCCTCCGTCCCGGCAAACCGTTCTCCATCGCAGCCTGATAGATCCTGATAGATATATAGATATGCGCCTCGATCCCCTGCAACTCCGCGTTCTCGGCTCCCTGATCGAAAAAGAGATCGCCACGCCGGAAAATTATCCTCTCTCGCTCAACGCTCTGGTCAACGCGTGCAACCAGCGCTCCAGCCGCGATCCCGT
>DATAVY010000175.1:0-22207 GCA_036267495.1 Edaphobacter sp. | reverse complement strand
CCGGTTCAAGGCAGTCTCTGTCGGCGCCGGCATCTCCGATTGGATGACCTATTACGTGAACACAGACATCACTCCCTTTACCCGCCAGTACTTGAAGGCAACGCCCTGGGAAGATCCGGAGATTTATAAGAAGACTTCGCCAATTACCTACATCGCGAAGGCGAAGACGCCAACGCTGATCCAGCAGGGCGACCGCGACAAGCGCGTTCCCGTGCCGGACAGCTTCGAATTGCGACAGGCGCTGGAAGACAAAGGCGTGCCGGTGAAGATGGTGTTGTACCACGGGTTCGGCCATCCGATTGACAAGCCCAAACAGCAGCGCGCGGTGATGGAGGAGAACCTGCACTGGTTTGGCCATTACATCTGGGGCGAACCGTTTGTCGAAGGCGTCGGGCCAGGTGCGGCGCCAACTACCGCGAAGAACCAGTAATCGAGCCGGATGGCACGAAAAAGGGTCCATCATCTTCCGCTGAATTCGATAGTCTCCGCCACACCGGCGCGATTGCCTCGGTGTACGCTAACCCGGGCGAGCCTGAAAACATCTCATACTGCAGCTCCACGACCTGACGACAAAGACGAGGTCTCAACCGCTATGCCAAAAGGCGCCGCAGAGAAAGCCGTCGAAGTGCTCGCGATCGATGGCCACGAGGTACGAGTTACCCACCCGGACAAGCTCTATTTCTCGAAAGAAGTGACGCTATCCAAACTTGACCTCGTGCGTTATTACCTGTCCGTCGCGCCCGGCGCTCTTACCGGAATCAAAGATCGCCCCATCGTCCTCAAGCGTTTCGTAAACGGCGCTGAAGCCGAAGCCTTCTATCAGAAACGCGCCCCCTCCGATCGGCCTTCCTGGCTGCGCACAGTGACGCTCTCCTTTCCATCGGGACGCACCGCGGAAGAGATTGTCGTCGATGACGCCGCCGGCCTCGCCTGGATCGTCAATCTCGGCTGCATCGAGCTCCACCCCCACCCGGTGCGCTCTTCGGACCTGGACCATCCCGACGAGCTGCGAGTCGACCTCGATCCCGGTCCTGGCATCGGCTGGCCGAACGTCCGCCAGGTTGCCCTCGAAGTTCAATCCGTCCTTGACGAAAACAATCTCCGCGGATGGCCCAAGACCAGCGGCTCGCGGGGCATGCACATCAATGTCCGCATTCAGCCGCGCTGGACATTCACCGAGGTTCGTCGCGCAGCGCTCGCATTATCCCGAGCCGTCGAGCGCCGAATCCCCACCCTGGCCAGCTCAAAGTGGTGGAAAGAAGAACGTCACGGCGTCTTTCTCGACTACAACCAGAACGCGAAGGATCGCACCACCTGCTCCGCCTACTCTGTCCGCCCCGTGCCCGACGCCCGCGTCTCGGCTCCACTCCGTTGGGATGAAGTTCCTGACAGTAACCCCGCCGACTTCACTGTGTTCACAATTCCCAGTCGATTCGCTAAGATCGGCGATCCTCACTCCGAGATCGACTCCAACCCAGGTTCTCTCGAAGCCTTGCTTCAACTCGCGGAAAAAGACGAAGCATCAGGTTTAGGGGACGCGCCTTGGCCGCCGCACTTCCGCAAAGCAGATGGAGAGGCTCCACGCGTCGCTCCTTCCCGCGCCCGATCCTCCGCGCCGAAAAAGCCTCGCACAAAGATGCCGCTGATCGTAGTTGCCAACTCACCCGACAAAGAGGCAGCCTTAGCCGGCCTGGAAAAATGGAAGGCCACACACCCCGAAGCAGCCGCCCTATTGGCAGTCGATGACGTACTCGTCGATTCCATGCGAGGCAAATCCTCTTCGTGGACGCGCATCCGAGTGAATCTTCGCAACATCCCGGAAAACAAGCGGCCCCCACAGGAAACTCCCGAGCCAGACGACGATCCAACCCGCGAATGGCGTACCAAGCGCCCGAAGAAGCAGGAATAAATCTTTCTCAGCGGCCCGTGGCGAAGATCGCAGCCAGCTCCTGCGGCGGCACCACTTCAAGCTGATCAAAGGTGCAGTCGCTTGGCCGTTTGTCACTGCGCCACCGGCGAAATTGCGCCATATGCCGGAACCGTGTTCCCTGCATATGCTCGTAAGAAACCTCGACAACTAGCTCCGGCCGCAGAGGCTCCCACGATAAATCCTTACCTTGGCTCCAGCGGCTCTGGCCCCCGGGCATTCGATGCCCAGCTTCTTTACCCTCTCCGTCTCCCGCCCACGAACCCCACGGATGATCGACACGCGCACCCTTCCTGTACGGCTCCAGAAAATCCACCAGCTCTCGCCGCTTCTGCTGAGTGAAGCTCGCGCAAACTCCAACATGCTGCAAGTTCCCCGCCTCATCGAAAAGTCCAAGCAGCAAAGAGCCAACTGCCGTACCCTCTCCATTCTTGTGCCACCGAAATCCGGCAACGACGCAGTCACAATCCCGCTCATGCTTCACCTTCAGCATCACGCGTTTGTCCGCCTCATATAGGCCCGAGACATCCTTCGCCACCACTCCATCCAGACCGGCTCCCTCGAAGCGCCGAAACCAATCGGCCGCAACGTTTCTTTCCTCGGTCGCAGGCGTTACATGAATCGGAGGCGCAGCGGCAGATAACAAGCTCTCAAGCCTCTCCCGTCGATTGCGAAAGGTCTCATCCCGAAGATCCTTCTTCCCCTCACACAGCAGATCGAAGAACACCATCGACGCCGGCGTTTCCTTCGCCAGCAGCTTCACCCTCGAAGCCGCCGGATGGATCCGCAACTGCAGCTTCTCAAAGTCCAATCCATCTTCACTGGCAATCACGATCTCACCGTCCAACACGCATTGTTGCGGCAGCTGAGCCAGCAAAGCGTCAAGCAGCTCCGGAAAATAGCGGTTGAGCGTCTTCTGATCCCGGCTCTGAAGCACGATCTCCTCTCCGTCGCGAAAAACCAGAGCGCGAAACCCATCCCACTTGGGCTCAAACAGCCAGTTATCCCCCTTCGGCAGCGCGTCAACGCGTTTGGCGAGCATCGGCAAAACAGGCGGATTGACTGGAAGATTCACGCCCTAATACTAATACCGCGATACGCGTCAGGCATATCTCGGATCGACCTGCACCACACCCCATTTGCGATCGGCCACCTCGCGATGAGCCGCCATGATCCAGACAAAATTCAAGCTCGCGCCAGGAATCGCAACGTTAGGGTGGTATCCCTCCGGCAATAATACGGCATCGCCGTCGCGCACCACCTCGACCTCGGCCGCGCTGATTCCATCCGTATAAACCAGTTGCAATCCAAAACTCGGCTCAGGCATATCGACGAAGACATAGATCTCCTCAAGCATCCTTGCATGCTCATGAGGAGGCCAGCTCGTCCAGTTGCCTGGCAGCGATCGAGTAATCCCGGCGACCAATCTCCCCGCCTCAATGTTGCTGCCCAGCAGAATATTGATCTCGCGATGCGCACCCGCCGAGCCCGAAATAAAGTGCAGCTTCTCATCCTTCCGCACAGCCTCCCCCGAGACGAACTGCAACGGATAATCCCCATCCACCGGAGCAAAGCACTCCACGAGATCGACCTCCGACGCTGTTTGAACCGTCATCGAAAGCCCCTTAGGAACATAAAGAGCATCATCCCTCTTCAGTGCAAAAGTTCTGCCCCCAGCCATAACCTCGCACGCGCCCTTCAGGCAGATCAGACCCGTCTCCTGACCTTCATTCGCAAAACTCACTTCTTTCCCATCGCCATCGAGGCGGATCCGCGCATAACTCACCTGCCGCATCGAGCTATTGCCCGGATGCACAAAAATATTGCGCCCATGCCGCTTCGCCGTTCCCTGCACCAATCGTGTCGTCATCCTCTTTCCGTCCTTTCAACCCAAAACAAAGCCCTGAGGGCAAACATCGCATCTCAGGGCTTTCACTCAACGCACCAATCGATTGCCGCTACCACGCAATCTTCGCAGGAAAAAACTCCGCGAACAGATCGTCGTAGTAGGGCTTCAGCTCTTTCAAATTCGGCTTCGTGTGCCCCTTCGAATACAGGTCATACACGTTGAACTTGTTCACCCACTCCAGCATCTCCACATCATGCTTTGTCATCAGGTGCCGGTAAGCGCCATGCCGATGCGCCGAGTAGAAAGAGTGATACCGCAGCATGTACAGAGACTCCTCCGGCACATAATTCTTCATCACCTCGCCAATGTAGCCGTCATGACCGAACGACATATGCACCTTGTCCAGCCCGCAGTTCGGTTCGTAGATTCCATACTCGGTCTGGTACAGCGGATTGTTGATATCCGGATTCGCCTTGAAGTACTCCGGAAACACGATGTCCCTCGAATAAGCACAGCCCACTGGAAACGTATCGCCCACCACCCCCCATTGCGGCTCGCCCCACAGGCATAGCACCTTCCCCAGGTCATGGATAAATCCCGTCAGCACAAACCACCGCGGATGCCCGTCCTTCCGGATCGCCTCCGAGGTCTGCAGCAGATGCTCGATCTGGGTAAGATCGGTATCCGGATCGCTGTCATCCACCAGCGTATTTAAAAATTCTGCCGCCTCCCAGATGCTCTTCTCCCCCTTGGCGAGTCCGAAGTATTGCTTCTCCTTGGCAATCACATAATCGTGGGTCTGGAACTGATGATTCAACCGGTAAAACTCCGCCACACCCGGAGTCGCCTTCTCGTCATATTGACGGAACTGGTCCTCGCTCTTGCCCGCCTGGTAGCGGCCGGTTAAAAAATCGTCCCATTCCTCCATGTCCTTCAGGGGAGCATCTGCTGTTATCACATGCGGTGTCATGGAGTTCCTCCGGTCGAATCTCATTCGTGGACGAGATTACGTTACCGCTAACTATAGAAGTCCGCGGTATTCTTTGGCAAGCAAAATTATTGCTTCCCCTAACTTTCAATCCCACGATTCAGATCGCCGGCGCCTGGACTAACCCGCAGAATGCCCCACCGTCGACTCCCGCACCACCAGCGTCGACGGCAATAGAACACTCTTCGGATCCTGCTCCGGTTTCGCCGAAAGCTCCAGCGCAAACTCCCCTGCAAGCCGCCCCAACTCGGTTGTTCCATGGTCGATCGAGCTCAGCGGAACCCGCAGGTAGTTGGCGTAGCGCAGATTTCCGCAACCGATAAAGGCGATGTCCTCCGGCACCCGCAGGCCAGCCTGCAACGTCGCATCGATCGCACCCACCGCCATCAGATCGTTGTAGCAGAACACTGCATCCGGTCTCGAAGAGAGCTTCAGCAACTCCTGCATCGCCTGAAATCCGACAATGTCGCCCGACTCTTCCATTCGCTCCCGCACCACGATGTAGCTCTCCGGCGATGCCAGCCCATGTTCCGCCAGCGCATTTCGATATCCCCTGAGTCGATCAAAGGCAGGACTCGTATTTTTGCCGCCAATATGTGCAATTTTCTTGCGCCCTACATCGATCAGATGTCTGGCCGCCATCTCTCCCACCTTCACATCGTCGGTCCCGACAAAGTGCGCCGACAGATGAGGAAAGTTGCGATCGAACAGAAGGTACGGCGTACGGTCGTCGCCCAATTCGTAAAAGTTCCGCAGGTTCACCTGGCATGAAGCGATCAGCAGAACATCCACTCCGCGGCTCAACAGCGTTCGAATCTCCTGTCGCTCGACCTCCGGATCTTCTTCGGACGAGGCCAGAATCAGCGCCCGGTTGCTCGTCCTCAAAACCCCGCTCAGCGATTTTGCAAACTCGGCAAAGAACGGATGCACCAGGTCCGGAACCACAAGCCCAACCGTGTATGTCCGTCCATTCGCCAGCCCGCGCGCCATCATGTTCGGCTGGTAGTTCAGCTCCTTCATTCTCTTCAGCACACGGCGCCGCGTTGCCTCGCCAATATCCTTGTTCCCTCGCAGCACCTTCGATACCGTGACGACCGAAACTCCAAGATCGCGCGCAATGTCCTTCAGTCTGACAGCCATACATGCTCCTAACGAATCATCCCACATGCCCATCGTAATCGTGCAAAATGTTGGTCGCGCAAGCGTTGATGCGCAGGTTTGATCTCAGAACCGCCCTGCAAGGGGCTGAAAAGTCCGTTTTGCTTAAGGGCACGGCTTGAGCCGTGCCGAACGCACACTGTTTGCGGTGCGGCTTTAACCGCTGCGGTACGTTTTTCTTTCACGAGCCGCTTCTTCAACACCCCCTAACAGAATCGCGTCCGCCGCCACAGACTCAAACCGCCGGCAACCAAACTCAACACCAGCACAACAGCAAGCACTCCAACCCACTTGAAATCCATCGCCAGTGGCGGCACAACCGCCCGAACTCCAAGTGTGACAAAGATCCCGGTAGCGGCGAGCACAATCGCATAATCCCACCACCGTCTCCGCTCATCTCGACCGCCGAATTCGTCTCCCGCCTGCGCCATCATCGTTCGGTTGTAGTCCAGTCCATAGCGATTGCATTCGCGCAACACCGCCTCGTTCGTCGAGCTGTTCTCCTTGGCCGAAGCGACCGCCGTGCTGATCGCCAGCGCCCCCAGAATCATCATCACCGAGCCGCCAATCACCAGCAGCATATGTTGCCGGTCGGCCCCCGCCAGCTCACCGAATACCAGCGCGCCCCACGCCAGCCCCCAAAGCTGATTCGTATTCGACAGCGGAATCCCGCGTCCAATTCCGACATACTTGCAGGCAAATTGTTGAAACAGATCACCGATCACCCAGACAAATCCACCAAGGAACAGCCAGAACAAAACCCCCGGCATATGGAACAGTTGAAACGCGGACGAATGGATTCCGCCATCGAGCGCCAGCGTCAACGCCAGCACCGTCCCCAGCTCCCCCACGGTAAACGCCGTTACAAACGACAGCGGATTCATCCCGCTCAAATAGGCCTTGCGATAAGGAACGTACATCGTCCCCCACATCAAGCTCGCGCCCAGCGCCGCGGCAATTCCGCGAAACGCATGCTGCCCCATCTGGCCGCCATGCAGCGTGCTGAAGCCAAGCATCACCGCCGCAATCACAATCGCAATCGCTCCCACTACTACCTTGCCGATGTTCTTTCCGCTCGCTCCCTCCAGTTCGCGAAACAGAACCCGCCCCCAGAACAACCCGATCAGCGAATTCGCATTCCACATCGGAAACGCCACCGCCAGCCCCACATCGCGGATCGCAAACACTGTCAGCGTATTCGCCACAGCCCACAACGCGCCGGCCAGCAGAGCCCACACAATCAGGTGCTTCTTCTCCATCAGGTCGGCAAACACATAGCCCGTCCCCTTCAGCAGAGTAGGAAAGGTCCACCGCGCCACAAACACACCAGCCACCATGCATAACGAGATCGCAAACGGAGAAAATCCCGAATTCACCAGCTTCGTCGGAGCCTCAGCCGCACCCAGCCACACCCCCGCCGTCAAACCGCAGATCACACCCAGGCCGTGCAGCGACAAGCCGGTTCTCTCCACCTTTTGCACGACACCCGCCATTCACCTCTCCTCGTTTGTGAGTGCTTCGCTTCGCTCAGTGCAGGATCACCAGAAGCGCAATCCCCGCGATCAGGACAAAGAGTGGCACCAGAAAATGACTATCCGTAGCAATCGGCTTCAACCCATCGAAAACACTCATATCAACCCAGACCGTCCATTCCTTCGCCAAAAGTAAGCGGTGACTTCGGGCTAACCCTATAGCGCGCAAGCACCCATGTCAACCGCAGTCCTGCCCATAACAATCGCCTCAATCTGGCAGCTCTCATCAACCCATGCCAGTCCTGCCAGGATTGAAACGATCTGCTTCCTTTCCTCACTATTCAGAGGATAAGTGTTCAAGACATGCGAAGGAGTCTCCCCTATGCCAGCAATCACCGACTTTCATGATGCAGCCGACAACCAGCGCCCGTTCACCCAAAAATGCCCGGTTGGCAATTGGGAGATTCATTCCTGGGGTGACGGCGCCGTTCCCGGCATGGCCGTAGTCAGCGCGATCACAACCCTTCAGGTCGGCGCAACCCTCGCCGCCACGTCGGCAGATCGGATCGCGATGAACCAGGCGGCCGAATACCTCAAGACCGCGCTGGCTCCTCAACTTAAATCTTTTCAGCAAAGCCTGTCCGCGCGCTGACCTACCCAGAGTCAATGCCCTCGTTCGCACTATAAGTTTCTCGAAAATAAACTGAAACGTTCGCCAACCAACCTCCACTATCTCCATGTAGCGAATGCTGCTCAGCAGAGCAGTCCAGGCAGCGGATTCACTGGCCTGAACGGGAGTCAGGCCAGTGAATCTCCTCGCTACACTTACCCAACCAAAGCCGTAGATCCGGCAGACGGTGGGCTGGTGTCTATCTGCTTTTTCCCTCGGAGACCCGGCGTCCTGAACGTCGGGTCTTTCCTTAAGCGAAACCAGAAGCTAAGCGCCCGAATAAAGCTGAAACGCAGCCCAGTACAGCGGCTTCCGAAACACCCCATCCGTATGGATCATCGCCAGCTTCGCCGATCGCAGCGCCGCATCCGGTTCGCTCCCCTTTTCAAGTTCGCCGTAAAGATGATCCATCAGCAACGGTGTCGACACGTCGCTAACCTCCCACATCGCTCCAATCACATGATGCGACCCTGCGCGAAGAAATGCCCAGGCCAGCCCAACCAGGCCCTCCCCTGAATAATTCCGCACCCCGGATCCGTTACAAGCCGACACCGTCACCAGGTCGGCGTGCAGATTCTGCTTGAGAATGTCCCGCGCATAAAGTTTATAGACAGTCGCATCGTCGCGATCCTTGGAAAGCACCACCGCCGAATCCAGCGGGCTCGTCATATTCGCTGTTCCATGCGCGACAAAGTGGATATATGAAAACTCACCCGCCCGGCTACGCTGATAAGCCTCCGGAGAAGCCTCCGCACCCGTGAACACCTCGCGCCGATCCGCGGAAAAATGACTGGCAATCTCTGTCATCTCGGCAGAAGCATTGGGCAGCTCCGCAAATTCATCCTTCCGGTACACAGGATCTCCGATCAGAAGAATGCGCCTGTCCCCATAACGCGCCTCCTTCGGCTCCCGCAGCGAAAGAAGCTGCAGCGACTTCGCATTCGTAATCGCGACATCTTCGATCCAGTAGTGCGAATCGTCTCCGGGCGTCTGCAGCGTATCGAAGTTCAGCCCGCTGAGCGCATCGTCCCCAACGATAAAAATTCTGCTGCCCTTCTTGATCAAATCCTGCGCCGGCTCGACCAGCTCCTTGTAAAGACTTCGCCCCGGCGCATTCGCCTGCGCAAGCAGATCCCTCGACGCAAGAATCATCTTCGTATGCGCCTGAACAAGCGGAAGAATCGTCTCACTCCCTGCAATCTGATAAAACTGCTGTCGCGTCGGCGTAATCGCCCAGAGATACGAAATCTTCGGACGCAACGAATACACCAGAATCGTAGCCTGCAGCCGAGCCGCAATCGCTCGTGCATTCAACTCTTGCGACGACTTCTTCTTCTGCGAGCCCCGCGAGAGATGCAGACCATCCTCAAGCGACTCCGCGCGGCTCTCGTCGATCACGCTCAATGCCTCTTCCGCTCTCCCCCGATCGATCAGATACTTCGAGTAGCCGGTATACAGATCCGCTCCGTTCGCGAGAAAGGGAAGAGTCGAATCGACGCTCGAAAGCGAAGCCCTCGAATGCTGAAACGTATCGATGGATCTCCGGAACCATCGGTCCGCCTCCGCCTGCCGTCCTGTCTCCGAATAGATGCGAGCAAGATTGCTCTCTGCGTCCCACTGCACCGACGGCAGCTCCGCCCCGCGCTTGTCCAGTTCCACAAGCGTCCGGGCAGCGCCCTCTTTGTCGCCTCGCGCATCCAGCAGAAGAGCCTGCAGCAACATGGGATCCAGTTGGGCCCTGTTGTTGCGCACCGCGGCCATGCGCGTCGCCTCGCGAATGTGCGTCTCCGCGGCGGCCGGATTGCCCAGCTGCAACAGGAGATAGCCAAGATCGACGTGCAGAATAAGAATCTCGTTTTGGTCCTCGATCGATTGCGCAAGGCTCAACGATCGTTCGTAAGACAAGCGCGCCGCATCAACCTCTCCGAGCCGCGATTCGCTCTGTCCCACGTTGTTCAGCCACAGCACCTGGTCCTTCGGCACGCCCAGTTCCGTCGCCTGTTCTTCTGCCTCCTTGTAGCTGGCCAGCGCTCGCGGAAAATCGCCCGTCTTGTAATAGATCCAGCCCAGATTTCCAACAGCTTTTTCCAGCGCCAGCTTCGCACCGACAGACCGGGCCAGAGCGGAAGCATTGCCGAATCGCGCCGCTGCATCTTCGTAATGGTCTTCCCGCAACGCGACCACTCCCAGATTCATCAGCGTCTGTGTCTGAAGAAACCGGTCCTTGTTCAGGCCAGCTTCCCTGAGGCTGGTTTGCAGAACCCGTTCCGCCTCATCCAGCTTGTTCCTGTTGATGTCGATGATTCCTTCGGCGTTCAGAATCTCGGCGTGGCTGACGCAACCTCCACACTCAAGCTCCGCCTCGTGCACGGTCGCCTCGGCTTCGTCGGGATGCCCGAGCGATACCTGAGCAATCGAAAGAATCAGCTTTCGACGGACTTCGGTTTCCGCCCCAGTTTCCATCCCAGGATGAGCCGCCAGCGGCGGTTCGAGAAGCGAGAGAGCGCGGCCGCTCTCGCCCTGATAGACCAGCACCTTCGCAAGTTCTACCAGGAAAATGGAGTTCCACCCCGAGCCGTCAGGCTTAAAACGCCCGTACGCCTCCTCCGATTGCTTCCGGGCATGCGACAGATTCCCTGAAATAAACTCCTGTTCGATTGCGCTGTAGACCGCGTCCGGTGCCGGCGGCCGTGCCACGCGCTTGCATCCCAGCGTGCATCCCACAAAAGCCAGGATCGCCGCCGAGCCGATCGTTACGGCATAGTGCTGCCATTGGAGTCGCCGGTTCCAATGCTCATCGTTCCCTCGTTGTCGCAGCCCATCTCGATCCGGATCATCGTCAGCCGGAACATGTTGTGTCCCGCCAGCATCTCGCCCAGGAAGATATTGCCGAACTCTGGCACCACCACCACGTGCCCGAAGGAACTCCCGGCCTTTGCCCCCCGCAACTTGTCCACCAGGGAACATGCGACAAACCCTTTCTGCCTGCGTGCTCTCCTGGATTGTACCCAACGAAATCGCGTTTTAAGCCAATCGGGAGCGTACTCGTCCTCCGTCAGTCTCCTGCTCTGCTCAATGGCCCTGGCAACGAACTGGTCGTCGTCCGTAATCGACATCTCCGGAAACGCTCCCTTCCTATAAGGTGTCAGCGCCCTTTTGCCCAGCGTAGGATCGATGCTTACGCCATCGATGCTCAGGTTCTCGAAGCTAGTGCCGGCCGTCGAGGCCTTGGCATAGTGCCCATCGCAGGGATGCTCGATCGTAAGGCTGGCCATCACCCGGTCCGCCTTCACCATGCCCAGAACGTTCAGTCCCTCCACCACCGAGGTCACCTGCGTTGTCCACGAGCCTGACGTCGTCTCCGCGCCCTGGATCGTCGAATAAGCCTCATCGAAGGAGACCGTAGTATCCATCCTGAAATTGCTGACCCGCGACGAGGCCTGTCCGCCCGCCGGGGCCAGAGAGGATGCCCCATGGCACTGCATGACCGTTGCATTCGGCTTGGTGAGGTAGCCGCCGATCGGGGCAGCGTCCGAGTGATAGTAGAAGACCTTTTTCCTGCTCGCGTTCATCGATCTCGTTCTCCGCTTTTGTAGTTATCTCTGAATCCTGACATGGAACTTATACCTGGCGAGGTCTTCCAGCCTACCACTGGTCTTACCTTCTGCGGATAAACCTTGAACGGCAAATGTATTAATCCCATCTTTTACCTTATCGCTCGGCACACTCAGCAGCACCGCATCGCGCGCCTGCTCGGGCGAGATCGTCGTCTGCCACATCAGCGATCCGTCGGGCGCGTACAAAGATCCCCGATAGCTCGAAAAACCGCCCATCGTCGGGACATCGAGCGAAATCACGAACGACCCATGCTCCGGCGCACTGATCTCCGGAACCGAATCCCCGCGCGCCCCGGCATTAGCCAGAACCAGCGGGTTCAGCACCGCAGGACTCTCGACCCGCGCCAGCTCAGACCTCATATGCGGTTGAACCACAAAGGTCTGAACCCCCAGAATCAGCAGGCACGCCGCCAGCGCCGGCCCCAGCACCCACGGGCTTCCAAACCACGATGCCCAGCTCCGCGCGCTCTTCGCCTCGGGTTTCGCAAACCTCGCCGGAGTCCGCAATTCCATCCGGGCGGCATCGAGAAACACCAGCCCCGCTTTCACGTCCGCCGCGCACTCCGGACACTCGAAGAGATGCTCCTCGAAGCTCTCCAGAGGCGCGCCGCTAAGTTCTCTCAGTAGGTACCGTTCTACTGCCATTTCATGGAGTGCATCTTGATGAGTCATTTCATAGACCTCGACCTTTTGATAGTGCGCGGCCGCAGACAAACGTTTCACTTCGTCTCAAAAACCTCCGGCGATTGCCCCGGCTGCCCGCCAAAGACGCCTCAAACATACTTCGCAGCCTTCGCCTGTTTGGAATAAACCGCGCGAAATGAATTCTTTGCCCGGTGCAGGAGCACTCTCAGGTAATCCCGGTCCACCCCCATCTCAGCGCACACCTCGTCCTTGTCCCGCTCCTCCAGAAAAACCGCTCGCAACACGCCGCGGTCCCGCTCCGTCAGGCCATCCAGTACCCGCCGCACCATGCCGCGAGTATCGGCGGTAATCACCTGACTCAAGGCATCGGGTGTCGTCTCCACAAGCCTCTCCGCAACCCCATCCTCCAGCGCTTCGGCCCGGCCGGACATCCGGTACTGCTCCATCAGCACGTTGTTACAGATCGAATTCACCAGCGCACCCAGCCGTTCGGCATGACGAAGACCGCCTTCGCTTCGTAACAGCGAAAGTGTCCGCGAGAACGTCTCCTGTTTCACGTCCTCAATCTGCTCTGGCATTCGCAGCCGGGAACGTAGTTTCAAACCCATGAGCTCGCTGAAGTAAGCAATGAAGTGTTGCTCGGTAGGTGGGTCTCCATCGCGCAGTTTGCTGACATAGGAGGCATCAAATGTCACGAAATTCACTGAACATCCTCCACGCCCTGTAAGGAAAAGAATACACGGGAAAACTACAGCATCGATGCCTCGCTTCCCTCCGTTCCTCCAATTCAAAAAAGCCTGAAACGATCCTCCGCCCAGCGCCACTATCCATTCGAAAGCGGGTCATACTCACCTAAGGATCATGGAATGGGAACCATAATTACAGGATATTTGCCGGCCGCAGGCCTTTTCGGACGCATGGCTCAATCCAATCCCGGAAGCGCAATCGCTGCGCAAAGAGACCCAGCCTCCCGGAAGAACCTCGCCGCTGACGCCAGGTTGGAGAGGCTGACCGCCTACGAGATAGCCGTGCTGCTCGCAGTCGGAGCAGCCATTCTCTCTTGTCTTTAGAAGAGAGAGCCTGAAAGGAAAGACCGTACCGAAGACATAATTATTTTGAAAGGACTGAAGAGGCTGCGGAAAAAGTCGTTGCTTTGAAAGGGCGCGACTTCAGTCGCGCCGCAAGCGGCCTGTTTTGTTTGCGACTTTAGTTGCCGAGGGAATCTTTTCAAGTCCAAACGGAGTTTTTCCGCAGTCTCTTGAGTCGCTGACGGAAATTTCTGAGCCATACCGGACGTTTTCCGCAGCTTCTGCAGTCCGGACTTCGGGAAAATCCGCCTTGGCCCGTCACGCTTCCAGCTTCATCTTTGCGATCGCCCCGCGTCCTGATCTTCCACCCTCCTCTTTTTAGCAGAGCCATGGAGAAAATCAATGTCAGACAGCATCGTCGCCCTCCTCATTCCCCTCGCCATGATTGCAATCGCCTTTGCCTGGGTACCCATGTTGAACCACATCTGCCCTCCCTGCCGCCGCTCCTCAACCTGGCGCCCCCTTCACGATGCCGCACCCGGAACCCAGGCGGCCCAGCTCTTCCGCTCGCGTATCCACCCGGCCGACATCGCAGCCGGAGCCAATGCGGCGATCACGAGCCGATGACTGCTCGACCTCCTCAATGACTGCTTGATAACTGCTTGGTGATTGCTTGGTGATTGCTTGATAACTGCTTAATGACTGCTCGATGACTGCTCGACAACCTGGAATGCCCGATGCTGCTTGATAACCGTTCAGCCCCGGACGCTACCCCCGCTCGTCGCACCCTCCAGACAACGAACCCGCACGATTCCCAAAATGGGAATCACCCAAAATAAATCTGCAATCCCTGAAGAATTTCCACTCCCCGAAAACGACCGTCAACCCACCAGCTTCCACCAGCAATCCACCACGAATTCACCATCCAAAAACCACGGTCTACCACCCGTTTTCGCGAAAAACCCCTGCAAAACACACCATCCGGCCCGCTAAAAAAAACATCCCCAAAAACGATCAAAAAAAGGGTCTTTGTAGCCTCGGACACAAGCTCCAAAATTTAAATGGCGGAGGGAGAGGGATTCGAACCCCCGTAGCCCTTTCAGGCTAAGCGGTTTTCAAGACCGCCTGTTTCAACCGCTCACACATCCCTCCGCGGCTGTTATCTAGAAGGTTAGCAGGAATTCCCGCACCGCTGCGATACTGGAAGGCGTCTAATCTAATTGGTTAAGCTCAATGGCCACCACCAATCTCCCCAAGCCGACCTCCTTCGACCGCACCCTGGCCAGTGCCCGCTCGACCATGATGTTCAGCGAGGTAGTCAGGCTCGCGGTCGACAGCTTTCGCGCCAGCAAAACGCGCTTCCTGCTGACCATGCTCGGCATGATCATCGGCTCTGCCTCCGTCATTCTGGTCGCAACCCTGGGATCCACCGGAAAGCAATATGCGCTCGACCAACTCAACAGCATGGGCCCCAACAAAATCGAATTGCAATACGGCGGCGGCACCGTCAGCGGTCCGGACAACACCAGTACACCCGATTACATGACCCTCGACGACATGACCGCGGTCAAGGAGCAGGTCCCAGGCATCGTCGCCTCCTCCCCCATGCTCGAATTTCACGACAACGTCAGCATTGGCAGCGGAATCACCAAACCGACCACACTGCTCGGAGTCTCTCCGCAATATCGCATCGTGCGCAATCTCGTGGTCGTCTCCGGCCGTTTCTTCGACGATCAGGACGACTCGGCCCATGAGAAGGTCGCCGTTATCGTCCAGCCATTCGCGGAAGAACTCTATGGCACCGCAAGTGCGGCCGTCGGCAAAACTATCAGCGTCAAAGGCATACCCTTCGTCATCATCGGCGTCTTTCGCGAGGCCTTTAATACTTACGGACAATCCGAGATCGGTGACCACACCATGCTGGTGCCTTATCCGGTATTGCGATATTTCACCGGCACCAACACTCTGAAAGAGATTTTCTTCACCATGCGTGACTCATCGATGGTAATGCCGGCTACCAATCGCATTCTCGCAATCATCCATTCCCGCCACTATGCAGGCTCAGTTTATAAAGCGCAGGTCCTCACAGAGATTCTCAGCAGCGCAGCAAAGATCGCCGACATGCTCACGATCGTGCTGACCCTAGGCGCCGGCATCACCCTCATCGTCAGCGGCGTCGGCATTATGAACAGCATGCTTGCAAATGTTCAATCGAGAATCAAGGAGATCGGCATCCGCAAAGCTCTGGGCGCGACCAGCCGCGAGATCCGCCTGCAGTTTCTCACCGAAGCCGTCTTCATGTCGCTGAGCGGCGGAGTCATCGGCACAATTCTCGGCCTCGCCATCCCTCTTACCCTGGGCCTGCTATCGCCCTTCAAAATCCCGGTAAGTCCGTGGTCCGCGGTCGCTGCATTATCGACATCGGTACTGGTCGGCGTACTCTTCGGAACCCTTCCCGCAAATCGCGCCGCCCGGCTCGATCCGGTACAGACGCTCAAGTACGAGTAGACAGCCCGCCCATTTCTGTCACGTCATCAAAAATAAAGACGCATCGAATCCATGCGAGATGTTCGCGTGGACCGATGCGCCTTTGATTTTTCAGAACAGTTATTCGGCTACTGCCGCGGCCACTTCGGCTTCCTGCTGGTCGCCCTTCACCACTACCTTAACGTGGCTGGTGACCTCGCGATGCAACTTCACCGGAACGTGATATTCGCCGATCGTCTTCAGCGGCTCATCGAGAGCGATCTTGCGGCGATCGATCGTATAGCCCTTCGCCTCAAGCGCGTGCGCGATGTCGCCCGACGTGACCGAACCGAAAAGATGCTCGTTTTCCCCGGCTTTGCGCTCGAACACAAGTTCAACCTCGGAGAGTTGTGTCGATAACTGCTCCGCGCCGGCCTTCTCCTTCACCGACTTGCGAACAGCCGAGGCCTTCATCTGGTCGATCACTGCCTTGTTCGCCGCGTTCGCCTCAATAGCGAGCTTTTCAGGCAGCAGATAATTGCGCCCGTAGCCATCGGCCACCTTCACCACGTCGCCGCGATGGCCAAGCTTATTTACGTCTTCCTTCAGAATGACTTCCATTGCAATTCTCCGATCTTCTTCTGGCCAGACGCCAGCCAGTTCACATCCAGTAATTCCATGTATCTCGCGTTGCGCCGAAAAATTAGAAACGTGCAGCGAAGGCAAGCAGAGCAATATTGCGCGACTGCTTAATCGCAAGACTGAGCCGCCGCTGGTGCCGCGTGCAAACTCCGGTCAGGCGGCGTGGAACAATCTTGCCGCGCTCGGCAACGAAGCCCTGCAGCAGACGGACATCGCGGTACGAGATGGCGTCGATCTTTTCCGTGCAGAACTTGCACACCTTCTTGCGCCGGAAAAACTTGCGGCCGCCGGGACCACCGCCAGGCGCGCCCGCAGGACGCGGAGTCCGCGGACCGGAGCCAGGACCCGAGTGCCCGCCGCTGGGACGCGAAGCGGGTGCATGTTGTTCAGTCGAATGCGTGCTGCTGGTTTCGTCAGCCATGGTATTTTCCTCTCAATACGTTGTGCCTTCCTTCGCTCCAGACTCGCGTTGGAGTCTCTGAACACTCGACCAGCTGCGTCGAGTGGAAGCGAAGTGGGGCGATTTGTGATGCGTTGTGCGATGCATATCAGCCTCATCGCAGATCTCTCAAACCTAGCCCGCGGAAACGACCGTCTCAGCAGTCGAAGATTCGGCCGGGGCTGCTGCTGCCGGCTTCTTCTCTTCATCAGTCTCCGTCGCGACCGTAGCATCGCTGGAGACGGGCGGCGGCGCCTGGGCAACCGGCTGCGCGCTGCGCTTCACCTTGGTGTCGCGAATCGCCTTGACCTTCGCCAGGCGCTTCTCTTCTTCATCCATGCGCACGGTAATGAACTTGATCACCTGCTCCGATACACGCAAACGGCGTTCGATCTCCGCGATCAGCGAGCCCGCGGCGGCAACATTCAACAGCACGTAAAAGCCGTCGTTGAACTTGCGTACGGTATAGGCAAGCCGCCGGCGGCCCATCTTCTCGACGCTCTTCACCTCACCCCCGCCACCGGTAACGTTCGCGGAGAAGCCTTCAATCAGCTTGTCGAGGTCCGCTTCTTCAACGTCCGGCCGGACGATGAACATAATTTCGTAGGTACGATTCATTCGATTACTTCTTTCTGCGAAGTTCTGCTTCGCACCGTGCCGGCGTCTGTTCTGCCAATCCGGTCTGGAAAATCAACTGCATTCAACCTGCAAACTGCGCCTTCGTCCAGCTTCCTTGCTTTTTTCTTCTCACTTCTCCTTCGACCCATCCGTACCCTCTTCGGGCTCGTCCGGCCGACGGTTGAATCTGTTCATCGCAGCGTCGACCCCTTCGATCAACACCACCTCGACCGCATCCTTCACCCGGTCAAGCACCTCATCCAGCACCGCAAGCTCCTGCTTGCGCATCGGCGACAGCAAATAGTCCTTGCCGCCCGCCTTGATCTCTCGTCCTTCCGCCGGCGCAGTCACGTCTTTTCGTTGACGCCCAACGCCGATGCGAATTCGCAACCATTCTTCCGTGCCCAGCACACCGGAGATCGACTTCACTCCGTTATGCCCGTTCGCCGAACCACGCTCGCGAATCCGAATCGTGCCCAGCGGAAGCGCAAGCTCGTCGTAGAGAACAATGGTCTCCGCAGGCGAAATCTCGAACTCCTGAATCAAAGCGGCCACCGAAAGCCCGCTCAAATTCATAAACGTCTCCGGCTTCGCCAGCAGAACATCCTGCCCTGCCAGCTTCGCCCTGGCAGTCAACGCTCTGCCCCGGCGATTGGTGACCATCACACCGCAATCCTCTGCGATGCGATCGACCGCCAAAAATCCCGCATTGTGCGGCGTGAACTGATATTCGATGCCGGGATTCCCAAGACCGATGATCAACTTCACGCCACCGATACCTCTGGCTGACCTGCTAACTCGCTAACCAGCCTGACTCGCTGCTTTCTACTTCTTCTTCGCATCCTTGGCATCGGCGGCAGGCGCAGCTGCGGCAGGAGCACCAGCCGCGGCATCCGTCTTGCCCTTCTTCGCCACCTCCGGCTCAGTCGCTGCAGCCACAACTTCCTCAACTGCTACAACCTCTTCCTTGATGACCGTAACGTGGGCAACCGTCGCATTCTCGTCACCCAGAAACTTGATGCTTCCCGAGTGCGGCAGGTCCGAAACGTGAATCAACCCGTGCAGCTCCATGTTCGAAACATCGACATCCAGGTGGCTCGGAATATCGCCCGGCAAACACTCAATCTCGACCTCGCGCAGCACATGCTCCAGAATGCCGCCCTGCGTCTTCACGCCAATCGGCGTGCCAACCAGCTGAATCGGAACCGAAACGCGCATCGCCTTATCCATCGCAATTCGCTTCATGTCGATGTGCAGCAGCTTGCCCTTGATCGGCTCATGCTGCCAGTCCACGATCATCGCCTTCACGGCGTTCGAACCCTCGACATTCAGGTCGAAGATCGTGTTATGACCGGAGTCCGAATGCAGAATTCTTGCAATCACCTTCGGATCGACTGCCACGGCAACCGTCTCTTTTCCAGCGCCATAAACCACAGCCGGAATCTTGCCCTCAACACGCACGCGCCGAGCGGCATTCTTGTTGAACTTGCCCTCACGCGGAGTCGCGACCACTGCTTCAATGTTTTTTGTTGCTGCCATGATTTCCATCTTCCTTTCGGGCACGGAGAGAAGTTGTCAGTTGCAGGGTGTCAGTTGCTGGTTGAAAGCGACCGCCACTGTCTGACTCCTCCTCCACTCCCTTTGCGGCTCTGCCGCTTGATTTGTCGTTCAACTTTCAACCTGCAACTTAATTGAACAGCGTACTCACGCTGGTCTCCATATGAATGCTCTCAATAGCCCGGCCCAGAAGCCCCGCAATCGAAAGCACCTTGATCTTCTCCACCTTCATCGCGTCTTCGCGCAATGGAATGGTATTGGTCACGATCAACTGCTCTAACCGTGAATTCGCAATACGCTCAACTGCCGGACCCGAAAGCACCGGATGCGTCGCGCATGCATAAACTTTTTCCGCGCCCTCCGCCAGCAGCGCATCCGCCGTCTTCACCAGCGTTCCGGCGGTGTCGATGATGTCGTCGAGAATCAAACATGTCCGGCCCCGTACATCGCCGATCACGTTCATCACCTCAGTGACATTAATGTCGGTCCGCCGTTTATCCACGATGGCCAACGGAACTTCCAGCTTCTTGGCGAAGAATCTCGCCCGTTCCACGCCTCCCGCATCCGGCGATACCACCGTCAGGTTCGGAAGATTCAACTTCCGGAAGTAATCCACCAGCACAGGGCTGGCAAACAAGTGGTCCACTGGAATATTGAAGAATCCCTGTATCTGCGCTGCATGCAGATCGACAAGCAGTGCCCGGTTCGCACCGGCAGTGGTCAGAAGATCGGCAACCAGCTTCGACGTAATAGCGACCCGCGGACGGTCTTTTCTGTCCTGCCGTGCGTAGCCGTAATAGGGCATTACAACCGTGATTCGCCCGGCCGAGGCGCGCTTCAGCGCGTCCATCATGATCAGCAGCTCAACCAGATGCTGATCCACCGGATAACACGTAGGCTGAACCAGAAACACATCCGCACCGCGAACGTTTTCGAGCAGCTGAAATTGAACCTCGCCGTCGGAGAATCTCTGCAACCGGGTCTCGCCCAGCGGCACACCGACGAACTTGCAGATCTCCTCGCACAAAGGCTTGTTGGACGATCCGCAAAAAATCTTGATGCGCTTGTTTTCCGACCGTCCCGGGCGCTTTTTTTCCGGAGCGGGTGAATCCGTCATGCGCGGCCCTTGGGGACCTTTTATGTTGCCGCCCTGCGCAGAGGGCGCGTTCGCAGGCTGAGAGCTCGTTCTTGTCTCGTCAGCCTGCTCTGAAATAGGGGAAAGAACCGCAGTCGTGTCGTTGTTATTCACGTGAAACCCTCCAGGCTGGTTGACCTTGAATTGTTCCTGCTGCATTGTCTTACGAAGCCTTGTTGCGGCTCCGTACTTCGTTTGAATCCTTGTTGCGAATTCTCAAAAGCTAAGACTTCGGTCTTTCAACTTCTCACTTCTTCCTCCGCACCGTTTCTCGCGGAATCCAGGAAGCCCGAACCGTCATACTCAACGGCAAATTGCTGCCGCAAAATAACCCTAAATTTTTCTGTCCGCATCCGGCGTCGACAAACTGGTTGGGCGACTAGGATTCGAACCTAGACAAAGAGATTCAAAGTCTCTTGACCTACCGTTAGTCGATCGCCCAGTACATCGCCGGTTACAACTCGATCTTACTATCGACCCTGAATCTATCGACCTTACAACCGACCCGGCGAGGTCTCTCTGCGAACGTCACTCTGCGAACATCCGTTCCCAATACTCGGCTCTTGGCAGGGTCTGTGTTAGCAGAGCCTGCACGCCAGAGGACTGGACGCGCTGCTGAGCCGCCTTTGCCTCTGCTTCAGACCGGTAAAGTCCAAACAGAGCAGAGCCGGAACCTGAGAGCGCAGCATAAATCGCTGGACTATCCGAATCACTACCCATCAATTGACGCTTGGTTATTCGCAAGGAGGGATACTGAGGAAAGACGACCTCTTCAAAGTCGTTTCCAATCCCGGTGCGGACAAGCGCGAGAAGGGTATTCTCGGCCAGATCGTTCAGCGCATAGCTCTGGCTTTCACCAGATAAACCCTGTTTTGTCTCAGGATCAGAATCGCGAACGATACCGGAGGTGCCGGGCTTACCATCACCTGTCTTCACAGAAAGGGACGAGTAAGCAAGACTCAACTGTTCTAGTCTATCGGGTCTATCCCCCGCAGTCAATCCTCTGTGCTTCAAAGCGTCATCCTGACCGGAGCGAAAGATTCCCGCTTCTTCCCGTTTCGTTTCCCTTGTCGCTGGTTGTCTTGGTAAGGGCACGGTTTCAGCTGTCTCGTCATGTTCCCCTTTAGAATAAGAGACTTCAGCCCCTGAGGTACCCTCCGCCACCAATCCATCCCAGGCCTTGAATGCGGCTGGCGTAGAAACCCCCACCTGTGGCACCGCAACCACACACCACGTCTTCGGAAAATCCGGCATCGGGGTCACTTCCTCCCCCCGCCCCGTTCCCAGAACCGCCCCACCCACCAGAAACAAAGGCACATCCGATCCAATCTCCGCCGCCAGCTCCAGCCTCTCACCCTCCGGCAGCTCCAATCCAAGCTCCCGCTCCAATCCCATTAACGCCGCCGCCGCATTCGCCGACCCGGCCCCCATCCCGCCCTGCACCGGCAGCCTCTTCTCGATATGAATCGCAACCTCAGCCGCCACCCCCAGCCGCTCCAGAAACCGCTCCACCATCCGCCACGCCGTATTCCGAGCATCGCGAGGCACAAACGGATGATTCGTCGTCAAAGAAATTCGCGTCTCCGAAACCCGCTCCGCCGAAACCGTTACCAGATCATGCAAATCCAGCGTCTGATATAGCGTCATCAACCCATGAAACCCATCCGGCCGCACCGGCCCAATAGCCAACCCCAGGTTGATCTTCGAGTACGAACGAACACACGTAGTCATCTAGCCAATTGTAAGTCGCACCATCAGGTGCGTGGTTCTGCGTACGACCCTGGAAAATCGTGAACGTCACATTCATCCCCGCCAGCGCCGGCTTGCCATTCTCCATCGCGGGTCTGAACCCCGTTCACATAAATCTGCAACGCGCCCCTCCACCAGCTATCCTGTTCTTCAGCGCTTTATCCAAACTCTTTGGAGCCCCAGGAATGCACGTCCGTGCCCGTCTCGCCGCGACAACACTCGCACTCGCCTTTTTCACCACTACACT
>DATAVY010000174.1:0-10716 GCA_036267495.1 Edaphobacter sp. | reverse complement strand
TTCGCCTTCGCGAAAAGTCCGAGAATCTCCGCCGGCTGCAACAACACCTCGTGATCCAGGCCGCCAAAAAGCTTCGGAATCGCCAACGAACGAAAAGCCCTGTGTTCCAGCGCGAAAAAATCGTTCGGCGCAAGCGTAGTGCACGTCCCATGTTTGCTCCACTCATGCTGCAGCAATGACCTGTCCGGAGTGATGTCGAGGTTCTGTTCAGGATGCAAGGGTCCCTGTCGCTCGCTGCAGAAAACCGGATACGACCCGTCATTGTTCTGCGGCCACAACCCGTGCGTCACAAATCCGCGCGGAGCCACGCACCCCGGTCTCGTCCCCTGAATCGAACAAAACTCCGGCCCCCACGAAAGATTGAGCAGATAAAAGTCGAACTCGCCTGGCTTGCCCTTTTGCTGCCCCCGCGCAGGTGCAAGCAAAACCATGCTCACCAGCAACAGACAAAACTCAGGAACACGCCATGAGAGAAGAAGCTTCATAATTCCTGAATGCTACTTCATCGAGTCCCGCAAAAAACCAGTGTCCGCCAACGGACATCAATTCCGCTTTCGGACAGTCTTTGCCATGTATCTCCGGCCCTCATCTTTTAGATCAATGACTTGCATCTCATCTCAATGGTCTGCAAAATGCGTAGCTAAAGACTCACGACCCCGGAGGATCCGATGCACTCCATGATGCAAAATCTGCGCTACGCCTTGCGACAACTCGCCAAATCCCCCGGCTTCACCTTCACCGTGGTCCTCACTCTCGCCCTGGGCATCGGAGCCACCGCCGCCATCTTCACCCTCTTCGATCAGGTCCTCCTCCGCATGCTGCCCGTTCAGCAGCCGCAGCAGCTCGTCCGTTTCGAATGGACAGGAGACTTCAGCGGCTCCGCCAGCAGCTTCGGGGGCGGAATCCACAGCTACTTTTCCTATCCAATGTACAAGGACCTGCGCGACAAAAATCAGGTCTTCTCCGGCATGCTCGCGGCGGATAGAACCAATGTCGGCGTCAATTGGAACAATCAGGCCGAAAATTCGGAAGCCGAAATAGTTACCGGAAACTACTTCGATCTCCTTGGCCTCAGACCCGCCCTCGGCCGCCTCTTCACACAGCAGGACGATACCGCCAAAAATGCCAATCCTCAGGTCGTCCTCAGCTACGCCTATTGGAAGGCCCGCTTCAACGCCTCGCCCGCCGTCATCGGCCAGACAGTCCGCATCAACGGCAGTCCCTTCACCATCGTCGGCGTCGCACCCGAAACCTTCCAGACCGCCATCGGCGGCTACAAACCCGGCGTCTTCATTCCCATGAGCATGTCCGAGATCGCCATGCCTTGGATGGTTCCCCGCCACAATCTCGACAACCACCAGTCTCTCTGGCTCACTCTTATCGCCCGCCGCAAACCCGGCGTCACCAACCAGCAAGTCGAGGCCAGCCTCGCCCCGCTCTGGCACTCCCTCCGCGCGGAAGAGCTGACCCTCTACAAAAATCGCACCAGGCACTTCTCCGAAGGCTTCCTCGACAAGTCACATCTTCTGGTCAAGGATGACTCCCGCGGCTTCTCGCCAGACCGCGGCGATCTCAAAACCCCGCTCATCCTTCTCATGAGCATGGCCGGCCTGCTCGTCGCCATGTGCGCCATCAACGTCGCGACCCTCCTGCTCCTGCGCGCCGCTGCCCGTGCCCGTGAGATGTCCATGCGCTATGCTCTCGGCGCCAGCCGCGCCCGCATCATCTCTCAGTTGTTTGTCGAAGGTGGTCTTCTCGGCCTGGGAGGCGCCCTCGCAGGTCTCGCCATCGCGCCCCTCGTCGCCAACGCTCTCGTCCATCTCCTTGTCCAGGCCGACCCCGGCAGCGAACCCTACTCCGCCGCCATCGACATGCGTGTTTTCGCCTTCACCCTCGGCATCTCCATCGTCGTCAGCCTGCTCTTCAGCCTCGCCCCCGTCCTGCACTTCATGCGCCCGGACCTCGCTGAATCCCTCCGTCAATCCACAGGTACCGCCTCCAAAGGCTCGCAGCGTTTTCGCAAGATCGCCGTCGGCGTCCAGATCGCTCTCAGCGTCCTCCTCCTCGGAGGCGCGGGCCTCTTCGTTCGAACCCTCGACAATCTTCGCAGTCAATCCGTCGGCTTCGACATCACACGTCTTGCCACCTTCAATCTCGACCCCACCAGCTCCGGCTACGGTGAAGACCGCACCCCACAGGTCGTCACCAGCGCCATCGATGCCGTCGGACGCATCCCCGGCGTCTCCTCCGTCGCTGCTACAACCGATCCCGAACTCAGTGGCGACTCAAACACCGATGGTTTCTCCGTTGAAGGTCACAAATTCGCCGAAGATGAAAACAGTGGCGCCGAATCCCCCTGGATCACCGCCGGCTACTTCGCGACACTCCGCCAGCCGTTACTCGCCGGTCGTGAGATTACTGTCGCAGACAGTAAGACCAACACCAAAGTCGCCGTCGTCAATCTCGCCTTCGCGAAACACTTTTTCGGCTCTCCTCAGAATGCCCTCGGCCGTATGATCAGCGACCACACCGGCGCCGACGCCAAACTCGACACCGCGATCGTCGGCGTCGTCGGCGACACCCACCACACCGACCTCCGCACCGAACTGGGTCCCGCTGTCTACCGTCCCTATCTCCAGAACGAACACCCCACCGGGGTTCAGATCTACGTCCGGACCACGCAATCGCCAGAAGCGGCCGAATCTTCCATCCGCCGCGCCATCCACGATCTCGACCCAACTCTCGTCGTCGATGGCCTTCGCACCATGGAAGCCCAGACCGCCATCGTCTCCTCCGGCGAACAAGCGCTCGCTGTCCTCGCCGTCGGCTTCTCCATCCTCGCCCTGATCCTCGCCGCTGTCGGCCTCTACGGCGTCCTCGCCTACTCCACCGAGCAGCGCACCCGCGAAATCGGCGTTCGCCTCGCCCTCGGAGCGCCCCGCACCAGCATCGTCGTCGCCGTCCTCCGCGAGATGGCCCTCATCGCCGCCATCGCCACTGTCATCGCGCTCCCATCGGTCGGTCTTCTCGCACACTACTTCCGCAGCCAGCTCTATGGTGTCAGCGTGTACGACCCTCTCACCCTCGCCGCCTCCACAGCTCTCATCCTCATCACCGTGCTGCTGGCCGCCGCCCTCCCCGCCCGCCGCGCCGCCGGAGTCCAACCCATGCAGGCCCTCCGCACCGAATAACCCAGGCAGCCAACTTCGCCGCTGAATTCGTACTCACCTTTGCCTCTACCGGTTCCGTTGTCCTTGCCTCTTTGGTTGTCATCCCCGAAGGGGATCTGCTGTTGCAGTCGCCGTTCCGTCCGACTGCCGCTGTCCTTGCCTCTTTGGATGTCATCCCCGAAGGGGATCTGCGGTTGCTTCCGACTGCATCGCCGTCCCCATCGTTCTCGCCTTCCCGTTGTCATCCTTCCGGCCGGAGTATCTACCAAAAAGACGCCGCACCCAAAACCAACCAGCCTTACCCTCCGCCTCAGTCCGCCCGCAGCGCCTGCACGGGATCGATCGAAGCGGCGCGGCGCGATGGAATCAGCGTCGCGATCAAGGCCACGCCTCCCAGTAGTGCCGCAGTCCCCAGAAGCACGAGTGGACTGAAGCCCTGCGTCCCACCCAGCAAACTCCGCATCCATCCATTCAGAGGAACCGCCAGCAGCCCGCCCAGCAGCAGCCCAAGCCCCACTAACCAGGATGTCGACCGCAGCAGCATCGAATAGATCTGCGACCGCTTCGCCCCCAGCGCCAGCCGTATTCCGAATTCGCGCTCCCTGCGGCTCACCGCATAGGCGATCACGCCGTAGACTCCCACGCTGGCCAGCGCCAGCGCCAGCGCTCCCAATGCAACAATCAGCGCAGTCGAGGTAGTTTGCCCCGCCACCGACTGCGACGCCAGTGCCTGCACCGGCGTCATATCGGCGATCAGCGCATTCGGATCGATCGCATGCACCTGCTCTCTCGCCGCCTGGGCCAGCTCCAGAGGCTCTCCCCGCGTATGCAGCACCATCGTCAGCGCGATCGTCGGATATTGTTCCGTCGCCAGATAGACCTGTTCGCCCGCGGGCTGCGCTACCCCCGCCCCCCGGACATCCCCCACCACGCCGACGACCTCTTTCCACCCGTCGTCGGCAATCTGAATGCGCTTACCGATAGGATTCTGCTTCGCCCACACCTTCGCGGCCATCGACTGATTGATGATCGCGACCTTGGGGTTGCCGCTCGTATCGTGATCCGTAAATGGCCGCCCCTCCAGCAGAGTGAGCCCCATCGTCTGGAAATATCCGGGCGTGACGTAATAAGTATCGGCGAAGGCTTTGTCGCTCGTGCCTTTCGCCGGCCCGCCTTCAAAGGTATAGTCGCCCGAATTTGCCTCTCCGCTGAACGGAGGCGCCGACACTCCACCGGCAGAGATCACTCCAGGCAATGCATTCAACCTCTCCTCGAGCGTATGGAAGAACCGTCGCTGGTCGTCGCCTTTCGCGTAGCGAACGGGTGAAAGCAGAACATTCATGCTCAGCACATGGTCCGTACGCACTCCGGGATCGGTGTGCAGCAACTGCGAAAAATAGATTGCCATGCCCAGCGCTCCACCCACCAGCAGCGTAGCGAAGGCGATCTCCACCACCATCAGCCCGGAACGTACCGCGCGTTGTTCCTTCGACTCGCTCATGGTGCGCACATCCTGCTGTACGGCGCTCTTTCCGCTGTGCCGCAATATCTTGAGCGCCGGAGCGCTGCCGAAGATCAGCGTGGTCAGCACCACCAGCCCTCCGGTAAAAAGCAGCACGCCCGCGCTCAAAGGAACATCGCTCGGCGCAACGAGAAACTTCGGCCACGCCTGCACCGGAATCCTGGTCACGGCAAACGCCATCGCCAGACCCAGCAAGCCGCCGGTTAAAGCGAACATCCCGCTCTCCGTCAGACTCTGCCGCATCAGCCGCCCTGGGCTTGCCCCCAGCGCCTGCCGTATGCCAAACTCCCGCATCCGCTCCGACGCCCGCGCCAGCATCATGTTCGCAAGATTCACGCACGCGATCAGCAGAATAAAGCCTACCGCCGTCAGCAGGATCAGCATCACCGGCCGCACATCTCCGAAGAACGTCTGCGAAAGCGTCTGCAGCTCGATGCCATGCCGGTTGTCAGGAAACTGCTTGTCGATCTGCGACTGGATCACGGCCAGGTCGTTCTGCGCCTGTTGCGCCGATACCCCCGGCTTCAACACCCCGGTTATCGCCAGATAGTTCGTCCCATGCTGGTCATAGGGTGGCGCTGCCTCCAGTGGAACCCACACCTGAGCCTGCTGGTAGAAGCTGGGCATCATATCGGGAACAACTCCCACAACCGTATAACTCTTCCCGTTCATCACCAGGCTGCGGCCCAAAGCGGCCTGACTCCCTCCGAACTCCTGCTTCCAGAACTGCTCGCTGAGAACGCATACCGCAGCCGCCCCCTTCTGCTCCTCCGCCGGCAAAAAGCCGCGCCCCGCGATAGGCCTCAGACCGAACACGGGAAAGAAGCCATCCGACACATACGACATATTCAGCAGAACCGGCCCGTTGCTGGCCTTATAAGCCCCGCGCCCCGGTGCCGTCGCAACCAGCTGGCGGAACGATTTGTTCTGCCGCCTCCAATCCTGAAAGTCAGGAAACGAAGCCGCAAGGTAGCTCGCCGTCGGATACTTGGTCTTAATCGAAACCAGCCGGTCTGCCTCAGGAAACGGCAACCGCAACGCTCCTTGGATCAGATTGAAGATTGCCGTCGTCGCGCCCATACCCAATGCCAGCGTCAGCACGACCGTGAGCGTGAAGCCCGGCGTCTTGCGCCACTGACGCAGCGTATAGCGGAGATCCTGAAGCAGCGTTTGCATGGATTACCTCAAAAAGCACACCGCAGTGTGAGACCGGACATTGCAACTCCTTCACCAAACGCGTTACCGTATTGCCCTTTACTTTCAGGAATCTACCCGGGTGCAGACGCCATTCTCCAACAGCGTTTCGTTCGATTTTGAAAATGAACGTCCGAATCCGAACAGCCTATTTGATTGAGCATCAAACATCAGATGCATAATGCTCTATAATCCTTCCATGAGGACCACCCTCACCATCGACGACGACGTCCTCGCCGCAGCCAAGGCCCTCGCCGACGCCCAGCACAAAACCACCGGCCAGGTCCTCTCTACCCTCGCCCGCCAGGCCCTTCAACCTGGCCCCGCCACCCGCCGATACCGCAACGGTGTGCCGCTTCTTGAAGTCAAACCGAACGCCTCGCCGATCACCCTCGAGCTCGTCAATCAACTGCGCGATGAACTCCCCGGATGACGTATCTTCTCGACGTCAATGTTTTGATCGCGCTGATGGACCCCTTTCACATTGACCACAACCGGGCTCATGAATGGTTCGACGCCATCGGCCGTCACTCATGGGCAACCTCGCCGATGACCGAGAACGGAACCTTGCGCGTCCTCAGTCATCCCAGCTACTCCAACTCACCTGGCTCAGTCCCTGTCGTCGCGCAAATGCTCCAGGAATTCTGCACTCTTTCCGGTCACGTCTTTTGGCCGGACGACTTCAGTCTGCTCGATCCACGGCGCGTCGATACATCACGGCTTCTGGCAACCACTCAGATCACCGACAGTTATCTCCTCGCGCTTGCCGTCGCGCATGAAGGTCAGTTGGCGACCTTCGATCGACGGCTGATCCCCGATGCGGTGCACGACGGAGCGAAAGCGCTGCATCGAATCGCCTCGTCCTTTTCTCCCGCCTGAATCCGCCACGCTCCAATCGCCACAAGCATGATCGCCCACCCTGCACGGACGCCTCCTCCTCGCCGAGTGCGCCGGCGAACACGCCGAAGCGGCCTTACATCAACATCCACTCCGCGAAGACCAACCGGAACGCCTCGCAGCTACTCAATCCGCAGCGCCTCCATCGGCTCAATCCTCGACGCTCGAAGTGCAGGCAATACGCAGGCAATGATCGCCGTCAGCAGAAGACTGCCAATCATCGTCGCGAAGACCACTGGATCGAACGGACTCGTTCCATAAAGAATCGACCGGATCAGCGCACCTGCCGTCAGCCCCCCCGCCAGCCCGATCAGCAACCCGATAACAACAGGACGCAGTCCGTCAAACAGCACCAGCCGCAATACCTCGGACCTCTGCGCCCCCAGCGCGATCCGAATGCCGATCTCGGTCACACGCTGCGTCACCAGGTACGAAAGCACGCCGTACAGTCCCACCGCGGCAAGCAGCAGAGACAATGTCGCAAACGCAAGCACCAGGGTCGCGCTGAAGCCCTGGCTCGCCGTACTGTTGCCGACGATCTGCGGCAACGTCAGCACCTCGTACACCGGCAGTGCCGGATCCAGCGCCGAAACCTGCTTCTGCACCGGCAGCGAAAGCGCGAGCGGATCGCCGGCAGTGCGCACCACGATCGTCGCCCCGCTGGTTTCGCTCGGAATCCCCGAGAGAATGGGGAAGTACATCGTAGCCTTGCTCGGCTGACCGACATCGTAAAGCGTATCGCCGACGACTCCGATGATCTCGTAATCTTCCGGCTTTTCTTCCAACGCAACCCGAATATGTTTGCCGATCGGGCTTTCGCCGGAGAAGAACTGTGTTGCGAGCTGCTTGCTGACGATGACGTAATGGTCGCGCGCAAGACGTTCCTGATCTGTAAAAAACCGGCCGCTGATCAGTGGAATCTGCAGCGCAGAAAAATAGTTGGGGTCGATCATGCGTCTGAGAGCATCGAGCTGCAGGTTGAATGCATTGGATGGATGTTCGGGAATGGTAAAGACGTTGTCACCCTCCCAGCCGCCACCTGGCGGAGTGGAAACCAGCGCTGCGGCCCGCACCCCGGGCAGACGGCGCACACGCTCCAGCAGGGCCTCATGGAATGCGACGATCTTTTCCCGCGTGTCGTATTGTTTTTCCGGCAAACCGTATTGCATGGTCAGCACATGATCGCTCACGCAGCCCAGATCGGATGTGCGCAGGCGGAGGAAGCTCTTGAAGAGCAGGCCCGCCGCCACCAGCAGGATTACGGTCAGCGCGATCTCCGCAGTGAGCAGCATTTTGCGGAGCCTCGCGCGCGATGCGCTGCCGCCAATGCTTCGGGATGACTCCTGCAACGCTGCCAGAACTCCACTGCCGGTGGAGGAGATTGCCGGCAGCAACCCGGCCAGCAGCGCCGTCAGAAAAACCAGCCCCGCCGAGAATGCGAGGACGCTGCCATCTACCTGGATCGCTTCGGCGCGAGGCAGATCCTGCCAGTGGCCGGCAAGCCACCGCGTCGCAAGCAACGAGATTGCGACGCCAAGAAATCCTCCAATGGCGCAGATCAGCAGACTCTCCGCCATCTGCTCGCGGATCAGAGTAAGGCGGCTGCCGCCCAGCGCGCCCCGTACCGCAACCTCTTTGCGCCGCGCCGAACTGCGCGCCACCAACAGGTTGGAGACATTCAGGCACGCGATCAGCAGCATGCAGCCCACTGCGCAAAGCAGCACGATCAGTGGAGTCCTGACATCACGTACCACGTCGTCGATCATTGGCCGGAACACCGCATCTTCGGCCACTGGCTTCGATGCATTGGCCTGAAAGATTCGATACTGCAGCGCGCTCACTTCCTTCGTTGCCACAGCGGCGCTGACACCCGGCTTCAGCCGGGCGACCACACGGCTCTGATGGTTATCGTGCTCATCGTACCCGGCTGCGGTAAAGGTCTGGGCATACGGAACCCAGAGCTGAACGTGCGAATCGGGATAGCTATACCAACGCGGCAACACGCCGATCACGGTGTACTCATTCGTGTCGAGCCGAATTTGCTTGCCGATAACGGAAGCGTCTCCCGCAAAGCGTCTCTGAAAGAGGACCCACGAGAGCAGAACAACATGATTCGCGCCGATCCTGTCTTCTTCGGAGGTAAAAGCGCGGCCGAGCGCTGGCTGAACACCCAGAACCGAAAACAAATTCCACGAGCCTCCGGCCGCGTCGACGACCTCCGGCAACTCCTGATGCTCGCCTGTGAGATTGAAGCCGTAGCCACGCCACGCTGCCATATCTTCGAAGCCGTGGGTCTGTTCGCGCCAATCGCGAAAATCCGCGGGCGAAACAACGTTCGCTCCATCGCCGCCGCCCGTCGACGCACGGAAGCGCTCGTAGACCATCACCAGCTTGCCCGGATCGCGAAAAGGCAGCGGCTTCAGCAGCACGGAGCGCACGATCGTAAACAGGGATGTAGTGGCGCCGATACCGAGCGCCATAACCAGAATGGCGATAATTGCGAAACCAGGCGAACGGCTAAGCGTGCGCGCCCCATAGCGGAGATCGCGCAAGCCTACCTCCAGCCAGTTCCAGCTCCACATGGAACGTGCCTGATCGCGAACCAGCGTTGGATTGCCAAACCGGCGCAGCGCAGCCGAGCGCGCCTCTTCGGGGCTCATGCCCTTCGCGGTGTTTTCCGCGATCTGCTGCTCCAGGTGAAACTGCAGCTCATCGTTCAGCCGCGCGGTTTCATTCCTGCGTCGGAACAGCATCAACACCGCCATGCGAAATCGTTCGAACCACCGCATACACACCTCCCGGAATCTTTAATCGGCCCGGCTAGCTGGCCTCGACAACCAGATTGATCGCCGTCGAAAGACGGCTCCAACTCTCCATCTCATGCTCAAGCTGTGTGCGGCCAGCCGCGGTAAGCCCGTAAAACTTCGCCTGGCGCCCGGTCTCGGTCTCACTCCACTTGGCCCGTATCCACCCCTGCTGCTCCAGCCGGTGCAGCGCTGGATACAGCGAACCCTGCTGCACCTGCAGCACCTCATTCGAGATCTGCTGAATGCGCTTGGCAATCGCCCAGCCATGCTTCGGCTCAATCGAAATCGTTTTAAGAATCAGCAGGTCAAGAGTGCCCTGTACCAGATCGCTCGGTTTACCCATACTATGACTATCTACACTACCCGATTGTAGATAGTCAACAATTGAGAAAAGTAGATAGTCTCTGAATGGACGGAAATGGAACAAATATAGCTATTCGATGCGCCTATGCGGGTGGTCAGTTTGGGCCGACTTTGCAGGAACAAGCATCGCCGACGAGCTGAACTGCCATCAAGCGAGCCTCCGCAGCAAGATCTAGTCGTCAAGTGGTTTTGTATCGCTAGGCTTTATACATTGATCGAAGCCATACAAATTTGTTGTCGCAGCATTTCTCCTCCACCAGTCAGGCCATGGTGTTTGGTAATCAGGTTGGCCGGACGCACGTACGCACCAGTTCCTGTGAGTAAGGCTTTCGAGTGAACCGCAAACGCTGTTCTGAACGAGACCGTTGTCGCTATCATCATCATAAAGGTTGATCAGGACTGGAACGGCTTTCTTAGACCTCCCGCTTGCAAGGGCGATCGCGATAGCTGACCGGAGCCCTGGGCTCGCCTGAGAGCCTGAGATTGTCAGGAATGAAGCGAGTTGATCCACGCCGCCGTCACCACCAAGTCTGCCGATTGCAAGCGCAGCGAATTCTCGAATTCTCTCCTCGGCTTCAGAACTGTGGCCAGGAAGAAGACTCGCAAAAAAGGATAGCTGATCCGAGCTGTTCATCTCAGCGAGGGCCAGGACGATCGATGTGCGCAGGCGGAGGTCGAAACTTCTCTCAAAAAGATCTACAAGATCCGCCCGGCTTTCGGCCGTATCGATCCGCTCCAGGCCCTTGACGGCGAAAGGAGCCGT
>DATAVY010000173.1:0-13345 GCA_036267495.1 Edaphobacter sp. | reverse complement strand
TCACGCAGCCTTCCACACCCACCTGCAAGCCACTCCCATCGATGTCTCCGAACTCCTCACCTCCACCCTCTTCGACAACTACAGCTCCATCATTCTCACCTCCGCCACCCTCACCGTCTCCGGAGGCTTCGACCACATCCGTCGCCGCCTCGGCCTCACCTCCACCCGCGAACTCGTCGTGCCCTCGCACTTCAACTACGAAAAGCAGGCGCTCCTCTATCTCCCGCCGAACATGCCCGACCCACGCGAGCCCGACTTCCCCGAAAAAGCCGCAGAGCGCATCCGCCGCGTTCTCGAGATCACCAGAGGGCGCGCCTTCTGCCTCTTCACCAGCTACAGCCAGATGCGCAACACCCACGAGCGCCTCCTCGCCGAGCTTCCATACCCGCTGCTCCTCCACGGCACCGCCCCGCGTCACGTCCTCCTGCAGCAGTTTCGCGACACTCCCAACGCAGTCCTCTTCGGCACCTCGTCCTTCTGGCAGGGAGTCGACGTCCAGGGCGAACAATTAAGCTGCGTCATCATCGACCGCCTCCCCTTCGCCGTCCCCAGCGACCCCGTAGTCGAAGCCCGCATGGAGGCCATCGAAGCCCTCGGCGGCAAGCCCTTCTTCGACTACCAGGTCCCCAACGCCGTCATCACCCTGAAGCAGGGCTTCGGTCGCCTCATCCGCAGCCTCACCGACCGCGGCGTCCTCATGCTCCTCGACCCGCGCATCCAGCGCCAGCGCTACGGCCGCATCTTCCTCGAATCCCTGCCACCCTACCGCCTCACGCAGGACATCACTGACGTCGAGCAATTTTTCAAACAAACCTCATAGCGTGTCATTGCAACGCCCCGCGCCACCAAACGTCGCGATGCATGCTGCCGGAACAACTCACCCATCCTCTTTCACATCAGATTGTGACAGTCTGCGCTCGCGGGACCGAGCAATCGTACTGGTATTTGGCGGCCCGGCAGCTTGGAAAAGTTCTTGTTTCCTTGGAAAGGTCGGCTCTATGACATTCTTGCGTTTTACCCTTGTGGCTTCTGCCGCACTCGCCATCTCATGGCTGCCAGGCGCTCCATCAGCCGCTCAGGCGTTTGCCCAAACGGGCGCCACACAAACAGCTCCGGACAATTCGAACCAGAACAAGAACCACGCAGAGACCGCCGACAACCAGACCAACGCGAAGTCCGACCGGCTCACCACCCAAAAGATTCGCAAAGCCATCATCGCCGACAAGACGCTCTCCACCTACGCTCATAACGTCAAGATCATCACCGCCGATGGCGCAGTCACTCTCAAGGGTCCCGTTCAGTCAGAGGACGAAAGACAGAAAATTGTCTCCGATGCGGCCGGCGTTGTCAGCGCCGACAAGATCACCAACGAACTTACCGTCAAGCAGTAATCGCTATCGGCTAGTACAAACCTCGCTACACAGCAGCCAAGGAGTTTCCATCATGTCCAGCAAAAACGTCGCAGTATTTGGTATTTACGCAACACCCGGCACCGCAGAGGCCGCGGTCGATCATCTGCTCGCAAATGGTTTTACCAACGCCGCCATCTCCGTTCTCCTCCCCGATGATGAAAGCACTCGCGCCTTCGCTCATGAAAAGGCAACCAAAGCTCCTGAGGGCACGGCCACTGGAGCCGTTACCGGCGGCGTGATCGGCGGAACTCTTGGTCTGCTCGCAGGCATTGGCGCTCTTGCCATTCCTGGCGTCGGTCCGCTCATCGCAGCCGGCCCGATCATGGCGACACTTGCCGGGGCAGGCGCAGGCGGTGCTGTTGGCAGTCTGGTCGGAGCTCTTGTTGGCATGGGCATCCCCGAATACGAAGCGAAGCGATACGAAGGCGCCGTCAAAGGTGGCGGCACTCTCCTGTCGGTTCACTGTGACACCTCCGAGCAGGTCGACGCCGCGAAGGCCGCCCTGAAGGACACCGGCGCTCGCGATATCTCCTCCTCCAGCGAGGCAGCTTCAAAGGACACCTCAGGTGGTCGAGGAACTTTCGGCAACATCGGTGATGGCGAGAGACTTTCTTCTCGCACCCCGGAAACTGAGGTAGACCGCGAGAGAGTTCTCGAACACGATGATGTGGTCGCCGCCAATCGCACCACGACCAGGTATTGATCACCGCAAAAATTGATTTGCAATTCCTACAGCGGCCCGCTCGATTTCAGAGCGGGCTCCTTTTGGTCTGAGACAGGCTCTCGCGCTGCGCACTACACCGCCCGTAAAATAGAACCATCCGCATGGGTCGCAACCTCTACATCCTCGCCACCAGCCTCATCGTCTTCGCCCTGATCTCCTGCGGCATCGCCTACACCAACATCGCCAGACAGCCTGGCTCGCCCGGCGACGTGTCTCTCTGGCGGACGATGGGATTAGGCCTGCTGGTCCTTGGCCTTTTTGTCGCACTCGCAGGCATCCTGTCCTCGTTATTCGAGCAGGCCGAGCGCCGAGCCGAAGAGGCGCGCCGGGCGAAACGCAAACGCTGAATGTCCGCATAAACCAGTACAATCAAGGAAGCATCAAGCTGAAGCCGCGCCCCTTCAACTCTCATCCCAGGGACAAACGCGGCCGCCGAAGGGACCCCGAGCGTCATGTTTGAAGTAACCGTAGAAGCCGGCTTCTCCTCCGGCCACTACCTGCGCAACTATCGCGGCAAGTGCGAGAATCCGCACGGCCACAACTACAAGGTCTTCATCACCCTTCAGGGAAAAGACCTCGACGAGGCTGGTCTGCTGCTCGACTTCAAACTCCTCAAGCAGGTCATGCGCCCCGTCGTCGACTACCTCGACCACCAGATGATCAACGACCTCGAGCCCTTCACCACGCTCAATCCCTCGGCCGAAAATCTCGCCCGCTATTTCTACGAAAAAACCAGGCTCCAGCTTCACGAGATGACCAAAGGCCGCGTTACCGTCAAAGACTGCACCCTCTACGAAACCGATACCAGCTTCGCCCGCTACTACGAGTAAGCCGCCCCGCAATGCACCTCATCGAGCTCTACAAATCCGTTCAGGGCGAATCCTCTTTCGCCGGCCTCCCCTGCATCTTCGTCCGCCTCGCCGGCTGCAATCTCCGTTGCGCCTGGTGCGACTCGGAGTACACCTTCACCGGGGGAAAACCCTTCACCCTCGACGAAATCGAGCAGCAGATCAAAGCCCTCGCCCCCTGTACCCTCGTCGAGTTCACCGGCGGCGAGCCCATGCTGCAAGCTAAAGAACTCCTGCCATTAATGGACCGTCTCCTCGCGCAAAATTACACGCTGATGATCGAGACCAGCGGCGAACGCCCGCTGATCCATGTCCCCAAAACCGTGCACAAGATCGTTGACGTCAAATGCCCGGGCGCAGGCGCGGCAGCCAATACCTTCCACCTGCAAAATCTCGACGCTCTCACCAAAATCGACGAGATAAAATTCGTTATCACCGGCCGCGAAGACTACGACTTCGCACGCGACTTCATCCGCACCCACGCACTCAACGAAAGGGCTGGCCAGATCCTCCTCAGCCCAGCCTTCACCAAAATCCCCAGCCCTCTGCGGACTGCCGACAACATGACCCTCGATCCTCGCAACCTCGTCGAATGGATGCTGGCCGACGGCCTGCCCGCGCGCCTCTCCCTCCAGATCCATAAGTTCATCTGGGAGCCGATGAAAAAAGGCGTCTAGTCCCAAAGCGCGCACCTCCGAATGCGCGTGCAGCATCCCACTTGATAAACTAAGCCCCGCATGGCCACTCTCGCTGAAGCCGTCACGGTAAAACGGGCCCGCCTCGAATCGGTCGACCTTCTTCGCGGCGTCATCATGATCATCATGGCGCTCGATCATACGCGGGACTTCTTCGGTCAGCCGGGGTCGCCCACTAACCTTGCCACTACCTCCGTCGCGCTCTTCTTCACCCGCTGGATCACCCACTTCTGCGCTCCAGTCTTCTTTCTCCTCACCGGCACCGGCGCATTTCTTTCTTTGCGAAAGCGAACCAAATCCGAGCTGTCGCGATTCCTCTTCACCCGCGGTCTCTGGCTCCTCTTTTTAGAGCTCACCGTGTTCCGCTGTCTCGCCGTACAGTTCAACTTCGACTATCGCGTCACCATCATCAATGTTCTGTGGGCGCTGGGCTGGGCGATGATTGTGCTCTCGGCGCTCGTCCACCTCCCCGCCTGGGCCGTGACCACCTTCGGCATCGTCATGATCGCCACGCACAATCTCTTCGACTCCATCAACTCCGCCAACCCACTGTGGTCCATCCTGCACTCGCCTAATCTCATTCTGAATACCCATGGTCACACCGTCTTCATCGCCTACCCGCTCATTCCCTGGGTCGGAGTTACCGCCGTAGGCTATGGTCTGGGCCAGATCTACGGCTGGACCCCCGAGCGCCGCCGGCCATTTCTCCTCCGCCTTGGCATCGGCCTCACCCTGGGTTTCGTTGTTCTGCGCGCCCTCAACATCTACGGCGATCCATTCCGCTGGACCACGCAGCACTCCGCCGCATTCACCGCGCTATCATTTCTGAACACCACAAAATATCCTCCGTCGCTTCTCTTCCTTCTCATGACCCTCGGACCGGCAATCATCTTCCTCTGGGCGGCCGACACCCACACCCCGAATCTCCTGCGCCCCGCGCTCATCATCGGCAAAGTTCCAATGTTCTACTTTCTGCTGCATTTTTTCTTCATCCACCTGCTCGCCGTCATCATCTGTTACGCGCGCTATGGACACATCCACTGGATGTTCGAGTCACCCGATATCGCCAACTTTCCCATCACCCAACCTCCAGGATGGGGACTCACTCTACCGCTCGTCTATCTTCTCTGGGCATTCGTCGTCATCGCGCTCTACCCGCTCTGCCGCTGGTACGCTGCGCTAAAGCAGCGTAGCGGCAATCCGCTGCTGAGCTACATCTGAACTCGATTAAAATTCCCAGGTAGGACCAGCCCTGAGGTCGTCACCTGAGACAATCAAGCAGCACTATCCGGAGCCGCGCCTGAACATCCTCATCCTCTCTCCGCATCGCGACGACGCGGCCTTTTCGCTCGCCATCGCCATCAGTAACTGGCTCGCCGTGCGCCACACCGTCACCATCTGCAACGTCTTCACCCGCAGCCGCTACGCTCCCTACTCCGACGCCGGCTTCGTCCATGAAAACGATGAGCTCTCCTACGTCTCCGCCATGCGCCTGCGCGAAGACGAAGCATTTCTCCGCCGCATCACGCAGAATCTGCCAAAGGGCCTCAAAAGCAATCTCCACATGGTCGACCTCAACCTCAAAGACGCGCCCATCCGCCTCCGTATCGGCCTTGAAGAGGTGAGCGATACGCCGGTCAATCCCGCCGACCACGCCATCGACAAAATCCGCAAAGCTCTCACCAGACAATCCGAAGCCGGAGCGATGCAAGCCTTGGTTCTTCCCGCCGCATTAGGCAATCACGTCGACCACCTCACCGTTCGCGAAGCGGCAATCTCCTTCGCCACCGACCTTCCCAGCGCCTTCTACGAAGACCTGCCAGACGCCGCCACCCACCCCAGCGCCGCAACCGATCTCGAAACACTGCGCGAAGCCGCGGCAAACCGCAACCAGCCTCTCAGCCCTGTCATCTATCAGATCGAATCTGCCGTAGAATGCAAACGCAAACTGGTCCTCGGCTACGCCTCACAGATCGACAACGAAGCCGGCGCCCTCATCAGCAACTTCGCCGCCCGCTACGATGGTGGCGAACGCCTCTGGGCCAACCAGGCATGGATTGAAACGCTCTCCCCATCGCCCTGAACAAAATGCCGCTCTGGCCGAAGCTGCTCGGAAAGATCTAACGAAGCGGCATTTACCCGAGCATCTTTCGCACCACCCGCCGCACCGTCTCGGTCACCACTCCATACACGACATGCGTCGCCATCTCACTCGTACGTTCCCGTCTCGTCTGTTCCTCGGGTTCGGCCGAAAGCCCCATCGCCGGCAACATCGTTTCGTGCGTCAGCGAGCTCAACGCCATCCCAAACCCCGCCCCATCCTTCGCCGTAGCCGCTGGATAATACTCCGCCAGCGCGCCATAGGCCGCACCGGCCAGCGCGCCGAAGCCCCAATGAATCGCCTCCGCCCCCGTCTCTTTCTCTCTCTCTGCCAGCTCATGTCCGGCAAATCGTTCCGCCAGCTCTTCCGGAGGCTCCGGTTCTCCATGCGTTCGCGGCGGATAAATCTTCTCCGCCAACGTCTTCGCTGCCGTCGCCACCAACCCGCCGATCAATCCTGCGATCAGGCCCTTCGCCAGCGATCGCCCATAGGTCTTCTCGTTCCGCTCATCCGTCTCAGTCATCCATCCGCCTCAGTCAAACCAATCTAGCCGTGAGATGCAACGAGACCCTACCGGGCTGTGTCGCGATTTCCGCTTATCCAACATAAGCCGTCGCATCCGTCACGTCACTGCCCGCATCAATCTTCGCGGCACGAAACGCCACGGTCAACACCAGCGATACCAGCAAATTCAACGCCAGAGCCGGCACAGCCGCATACATCGCATACGTTCCTCCGCCCAGAAAAAGAGGCAGATGCAGCGGATACACTGAGCTCTTCAATCCCAGCGCCCACGCCATCGCCGTCCCGCTGAACATCCCCGCCGCCCATCCCCAAAACAGCGCCCACGGATGAAACCATCGCGTAAACACCCCGACCACCACCGACGGAAACAGCTGTCCCATCCAGATTCCGCCCAGCAGTTGCATCTGGATCGCATACGTCGCCGGCAGCTTCAGCACGAACAGCAGCGCGCCGAACTTGATTGCCAGCGAAACCACCTTCGCCATCTGCGCCTCTTCCTTCGGCAGCATCTTCTTTCGCAGCATCACCCCATACAGGTTCCGCGTAAATAAATTCGAAGCTGCAATCGACATGATCGCCGCCGGTACCAGCGCTCCGATCGCCACCGCTGCCAGGCAAAATCCCGCGAACCACTCCGGAAACATCTTCAGAAACAGCAGCGGCACCGCCATGTTCGCGTCCTTCGTCACTACTCCCGCAGCCAGCGCCAGATATCCCAGCAGGGCAATCAACCCCAGCAGAAAGCTATAAAGCGGCAGCATCGCCGCGTTCCGCCGCACCACGTTCGCGTTCTGCGCGCTCAGCACCGCAGTCGCCGTATGCGGATACAGCATCAGCGCAATCGCCGACCCGATCGCAAGCGTCGAGTACCCCAGAAACTGCCCCTGTCTCAAATAAATCGTAGCCGCGGGCCGATGCAGCGCAAGCGCCTGGTTCGCCACAGCAAATACCCGCGCATATCCACCCAGCCTGGCCGGAATGTAGATCAACGCCGCCACCACCATCACATACAGCATGAAGTCCTTGACGATCGCGATCACCGCCGGCGCCCGCAGCCCGCTCGAATACGTGTACGCCGCCAGAATCACAAAGGCCGCGGCAAGCGGCCACTCGCCGCCCACTCCTATCGCTCCGATCACCACCTTGATGCCCACCAGTTGCAGCGCAATATACGGCATCAAAGCCAGCACTCCAGTCAGCGCGATCGCAATCGTCAGCGCGCGATTGCCATATCGTCCACCCACAAAATCCGCGAAAGTTACGTAACCGTGACGGTGACAAACTGTCCACAACCGCGGCAGCACCATCATCATGTAGGGATAAGCAATCACTGCATACGGCACCGCAAAGAATCCCATCGCGCCGCTGCCATAGAGCAACGCCGGAACCGCGATCACCGTATAAGCGGTATACAGATCGCCGCCGATCAGAAACCAGGTAATCCAGGTCCCGAAGCTGCGTCCCGCAAGTCCCCATTCTTCAAGCGATCCCATTCCCGCTTTCGGCCTTCGCCATCGTGCGGCCCAGAACCCCGCCAGCGTCACCAGCGCGAAAAAGAAGCAGAAGACCACCAAAGCCGTCGTATGCAGTTGCAATCCTTCACCCGCGCGCAAGATTTGTCAGCCTTACAAAAATAACAGCATCTTGGTGTATGTCCTGCCGGACGGGCCGCCTGCGCTGCGAGCGGTCACTTCGTGACGTGTATACCGGTTCGGGTAACACGATCCGCTTGGGTCCTCCCGTTGGTCGGGATCATTGATCATCCCGACCAACGGGAGGACCAGTCTGCTTCGTTCGATGCGACAAAGGTATACCAGTCACGAAGTGACCGCTCGCCGCGCAGGCGGCCCGTCCGGCAGGACATTCTTCTAACAAATCAACTACGCCCGCTGTCGCTCCACTCATACACCACAATACCCAGATCGTTCAGCGTCTTGATCACCTTCTCCACGTTCCGCCTGACCTCGGTCCGCGCACTCACCGGAACTTCGTGCGCTTCTTCCACCGCAATCACTCGCCCATACGGCCAGAAATCGTGTGGAATCGCGTTCAGCGCCGCCGCCAGATCGGCCACCCGCACATTCAGGTCCTGCCGCCGCGCGCCCATCGGCCGCAACATACCCCCCACCCCCAGATCGGTCTTGTTCGCATCCGCCTGCAGTACATGCACAGTCACCATTCCACCCTGCACAGTGAGGTAAGGATTCTCCCACAACGACAGGCTCTTCACCGCCATGTACCGCGCCTTGGAAGGAGGAGGAATCAACTCCATCTGCTGCCGCGCCAGGTTGGCCTCCTGCCGCTCCTCAGCCGCAATCGCCTTGGCTTGGGTAACACTGGGTGCAGCAGGACGCGAACAGCCGTTCAACGCGATCGAAAACAAAAGGGCAGGGAAGAGAAGATAGCTACGCACGAATACCAGCATACCAAGCCCGTCTGCGCTTCAGAAATCCAGACACCGCAAAACCAAACCTCTAACGCCCCAGCCAGACCGCCTTCCGTTTCTCCAGAAACGCCTTCGTCCCCTCGCCCTTATCCTCCGTTCCACATAGCCGTCCGAAGATCTCCGCCTCCACATCAGTCGCCGCCACAAACCCAAGATCGTTTCCCCACCGCACCGCCTCCATGCATCCCGCAATCGCCAGCGGAGCCATCGCGACAATCGTCCTCGCCAGCTCCTCGCCGCGCTCCATCAGACGGTTCGCCGGCACTACCTCATCGACCAGTCCAATCCGCAGCGCCTCGGCCGCTCCCACCATCTCGCCCGTCAGCAACAGCTTCAACGCCATCGACTGTCCCACCAGCCGCGGCAGCCGCTGTGTCCCTCCGTAACCTGGAATCAACCCGAGCTTCACCTCCGGCTGTCCCAGTCGAGCCGTCTCGCTGGCCAGCCGTATCGTGCACGCCATCGCCAGCTCGCATCCTCCACCCAGCGCAAATCCGTTGATACACGCAATCACCGGTTTGCCGAAGGTCTCGATCATCCGGAAGACCTCCTGCCCGCGCCGCGCCTTCGCCTCTCCCGTCGCGACGTCCAGGCGGCTGATCTCGTTGATGTCCGCACCCGCCGCGAACGCCTTCTCTCCCGCGCCCCTCAGCACCACAACGCGCACCCCGGCATCGAGCGCCAACGTCAGGAACACATGCTCCAGTTCGTTGAACACCCTGGCATTCAGCGCATTCAGCACCTCGGGCCGGTTCAGCGTCACTCTCGCGACCTCGTCTTTCACCTCACACAACAGCGTCTCGTAGTTCACAGCATCTCCCATCGGCAGTTCAATCAGCCCTGCAGGCAACCACAGCAATCCCCACACCTCCAGACGATACAATCGAATCTATGATTAAGGGAATCACGTTGCTCAGCGCCGTCGCCTCTGCCGGCCCGGCGGCTGCTGACTTCGACCGCATCGCAGGCCTCTTTTCCGCTCTGGGCTTCGAGCAGGGCAGAGGCTGGCAGGACGCCCAGGGACGTGGCGCCGCCTTCCTCGCCCCTGTCGGCAATCTCGAATTCGTCACCGGCCGTCTCCCCTCTGTTCCGCCCATCCTCATCGAAGTCACGCAGCTCGATCACATCCACGCCCTCATCGAAAAGTGGCTGCTCGCCGATCACCGCAGCGAAGACCTTCCCCACCTCCTCTCGCCGATCGAGCCGACCCACTGGAACAGCCGTCTCTTCACCGTACAGCTCACACCGGAATTGAAACTGGGCTTCTGGCAATCGGAAAACCCGCTCCACAACCGGCCCAACGCCATCGAAGGCGATCTCAACGCCGCCAACATGCGCTTCGCCATCGTCACCACCCGCTGGAACGCCGTCATCACCGACCGCCTCCTCCAGGGTTCCCTCGACGCGCTCCACCGCAGCGGAGCCGCAAAAAAGGACATCGAAATCGTCCGCGTCCCCGGCGCATGGGAGATCCCCTCCGCCGCCCGCACTCTCGCGGCTGGCTCGCAAGAGACAGGCAAGAAATTCGACGCCATCATCACCCTCGGCTGCCTGCTCCGCGGCGAAACCGCCCACTACGAAGCCATCTACAACGAGGTCGCCCGCGGCATCGGCCAGTCCCAGCAGGAGACCGGCGTGCCCCACGCCTTTGGCGTCCTCACCTGCGAAACCCTGGAGCAGGCCCTCGATCGCGCCGGCCTCAAAGCAGGAAACAAAGGCTTCGAAGCCGCCATCGCCGCCATCGAGATGGTCTCCATCCAACGCAAACTCACAACCAACAACCAACAACCAACAACCAACAACCAACAACCACCAACCAGCAACTAGCAACTAGCAACTGACAACCTCCTATGGGCACCCGCCGTAAATCCCGCGAACTCGCCATGCAGATGCTCTTCCAGGGCGATCTCGGCAAGCATTCGTCCGAGCAGGTCCAGAAGCTCTTCTGGGCCTCCACCGCCGACGTCGATCCCGAAACCCGCGGCTTCACCGAAGATCTCTATCGCGTCGCAACCACTCGCAGCGAAGAGATCGATCGGCTCATCGAAGCTCACGCCCAGAACTGGCGCATCGAGCGCATGGCCGTCGTCGACCGCAACCTCCTCCGCACCGCCGTCGCCGAGATGCTCGGCTTCCCCAACACGCCCGCCGCCATCGTCATCAACGAGTCGCTCGACATCGGCCGCCGCTACGCCGCACCCGAATCCGTCCCCTTCCTCAACGGAGTCCTCGACGCCATCGCTCGCGATCTCATGAAAAAACGTCTCGCATAAACCACCGTTCGAAACCATTCCGAACAACCGACAACTCGCAACTGACAACGAACAGCCAGCAACCAGATGCCAACTCACTTCGACGCCATCATCATCGGTGCCGGCCAGGCCGGCCCCACTCTCGCAGGACGGCTCACCGCCGCAGGCCGAACCGTCGCCTTAATCGAACGCAAGCTCTTCGGCGGCACCTGCGTCAACACCGGCTGCACGCCCACCAAGGCCATGGTCGCCAGCGCCTGCGTCGCCCACAAGTCGCGCACCGCAGCCGCCTACGGAGTCACCGTTCCTGGCCAGGTCTCAGTCGACATGAAATCCGTCAAGGCCCGCAAAGACAGGATCGTCGCCGGCTCCCGCAACGGCCTCGAAACTTATCTTCGAAACATGAAGAACTGCACCGTCTTCGAAGGTCACGCCCGCTTCGAATCGCCAAAAGAAATTCGCGTAGCCGGCAATCTCCTCTCAGCCGATCAGATCTTCCTCAACGTGGGCGGCCGCGCTATCATCCCCGATCTTCCCGGTGTCGATCAGGTTCCCTGGCTCAACAACGTCAGCATCCTCGATCTCGATACCCTGCCGCGCCATCTCGTCGTCATCGGCGGAAGCTACGTCGGCCTCGAATTCGCCCAGATCTTTCGCCGCCTCGGCAGCGAAGTCACCATCATCGAAAAATCTTCTCGCCTCGTCTCCCACGAGGATGAAGACGTCTCCGCCTCCATCCGAAGCTTTCTCGAAAAAGAAGACATCCACATTCGCACCAGCGCAGAGTGCATTCACTTCAAGCCGCATGGCAACGACATCGCCGCCGGCGTCGACTGCACCCATGACCCATCCGACAGCATCGGCTCCCACGTCCTCCTCGCCGTAGGCCGCCGCCCCAACACCGACGACCTCGGCCTCGAAAAAGCCGGTATAGCCGTCGACCAGCACGGTTTCATCACCGTCGACGACGAGCTCCGCACCAACGTCCCCGGCATCTGGGCTCTCGGCGACTGCAACGGCCGCGGCGCCTTCACCCACACCGCCTACAACGACTACGAGATCGTAGCCGCCAACCTCCTCGATAACGACCATCGCCGCGTCTCCGACCGCATCTCCTGCTACGCGCTCTACACCGACCCTCCCCTCGGCCGCGCCGGTCTCACCGAAACCGAAGTCCGCAAATCCGGCAAGCCCGCCCTCATCGCAACCCGCCCCATGACCCGCGTCTCCCGCGCCATCGAAAAAGGAGAGACCGAAGGCTTCATGAAAGTTCTCGTCGACGCAGAAACAAAACAAATCCTCGGCGCCTCCATCCTAGGCACAGGAGGCGACGAAGCCGTCCACTGCATCCTCGACACCATGTATGCCAAAGCCCCCTGCACCACCATCCAGCGCGCCGTCCATATCCATCCCACCGTCTCCGAACTCATCCCCACCGTCTTAGGCGACCTGAAGCCTCTCACCTGATTTCCTCGGCAACGCAATCCGCATTTTTGTTGTCATTCCGCAGCGCAGCAGAGGAATCTGCTTATCCCTTAATATCCGTCCCCATTCCCGGTATCATTCGTCTGTCCCGCGAATCCAATCGGAGCCGATGCATGCGTCAGTTTCTTTCATCGAAAATTCTGTTGCTCCCCGCATCCATCCTCCTCACGCTCCCCGCCTTCGCTGCCCCTGTCCACCTCCGCACCAACCACCTCACCAATCCTCTCGGCATCGACTCCCCCAAACCCACCTTCGCCTGGCAGAGCGACGAAACCACCCGAGACTGGATGCAATCGGACTATCAGATCTTCGTCGCAACCAGCGAAGAAAAACTCGCCGCAGGAAAAACCGACATCTGGAACTCCGGCCGCATCGCCTCCTCCGACTCCATCAACATCGTCTACGCCGGCCCCGCCCTCAAACCCCAAACCCGCTACTTCTGGCTCGTCCGCGTTTGGGACAACAAGAAACACACCTCAGACTCCGCCCCCGCCTGGTTTGAGACTGGTCTCCTCTCTCCCTCCGACTGGACCGCGCAGTGGATTCGCCACACCGATCCTGCCGCAGATCGCGAACTCGCCGCCGTCCGCTGGCTCTGGCTGCCCAACGCCGACGCGCAAAAAGTCCCCGCAGGAATCACAGCGGAATTTCGCTACACCCTCCAGCTCGACTCTGCACCCATGCGCGCCAGCCTGCACATCGTCAGTCCCGGCGACTATGTAGCCACCGTCAACGGCATCGTCACCGGCCAGCATAAAGCCTGGGGAGCCTTCGACTGGGAAGAGATCGGCCCACTCCTCAGATCCGGCGACAACGAGATCCTCGTCAAAGTCGTCGCCCAGGCCAAAGTCTCCGCT
>DATAVY010000172.1:0-12489 GCA_036267495.1 Edaphobacter sp. | reverse complement strand
CCTTCGTGATGCAATTCGCCGCGGAGACCGAGCTGCTGCAGGACATTACTTCGTCCCGCCCGCTGCTTCAGGCCGCCCTCAAAGAGATCGACACTCCAGGCAAAAGCTCCAATACCTCAGACGACGACAGCGGCAACCGTCGTCCGCGCGGCGGAGGAGGCACGGTCCTCTATGACGCCCTCTTTCTTGCGTCGGATGAACTGATGAGCAAGCAGACCGGCCGCAAAGCCGTCATCATTCTCTCCGACGGGGGCGATCGCGGCAGCAGAGAGACTCTGGTCAAGTCAATCGAGGCCGCCCAGCGCGCCGACACCATCATCTACGCCATTTATTTTAAAGGTGAAGAGCCGCATCGGGATTCCCCGCAACGCGGCGGCCGTGGAGGTGGCGGCGGAGGCTACCCGGGTGGAGGAGGCTATCCCGGCGGCGGCGGCTATCCAGGCGGCGGCCGCTATCCGGGTGGGGGCTATCCAGGGGGTGGCAGTGGGGGTGGCAGCGGCGGCGGCAATGGCGGCGGCAATGGACGAAGCCGTCCCGGCGAAAATCATGTCGACGGCAAGAAGGTTCTCGAGCGCATGGCTCAGGAGACCGGCGGCCGTCTCTTCGAAGTTAAGAAAAATCAGGATGTGGCCCAGATCTACAACCAGATCGCCGAGGAACTCCGCGCACAGTACCGGCTCGGCTACACTCCCACGCAGGATGCCGCCGCATCCGGGTACCACCAGATCGATCTCACCCTTCACCAGAAGGGCCTCGTTATCCAAACCCGCGACGGTTACTACACCGGAAAATAGCTCTTCGATGGGAAACATAGTTTTGCGTCGTGCCGCATTCTTCATGCATCATCATGTATAGCGGCGGGTATAACCCATCGCCCAAGTCTCGTCTCGATGAACTCGAATAAGGTCTGCCCATGATCCTCCCTACGATCGCGAAATTCCGCAACAAGCTGATTCCGGCCCTGGTGCTTCCGCTTCTGGTATTCGTTGTTGCGCCGCAGCCTCAGGCCGCCGCGCAGATCATCGCCAAAGCGAACAAGAATCTCTACTCCGAGACCTCGAACCCCACCGCCGACATAGCTGCCGCTCTCAGTCAGGCTCGCCGCGAACACAAGCGCGTCCTGCTCGATTTCGGCGGCAACTGGTGCGGCGACTGTCAACTCCTCGACATCTACTACCACCAGAGCCCCAATGCCGAGCTCCTCGCCAAAAATTTCATTCTTGTCCATGTCAACATCGGTCACATGGACAAAAACGTCGACGTCGCAAAGAAGTACAACGTCCCCATTACTAAAGGAGTCCCGGCTCTCGCCGTAATCGATGCCCATGGCAATCTGCTCTACGCCGAGCGCCCGAAAGAGTTCGAACACGCGACTCCTGAAGACGTCACCGCCTTCCTCAAACACTGGAAAGCCTGACAGCAATCTGTTTCACGAAGACCACCAGGGAAGGTTCTCCATGACCGCAAGTATCCTGCCGAACCATCGCATCGCGCTGCTTTCCGCCGTCACGTTTCTTGCCCTGACTGCGTTCGGATGCAAGAGCAACCAGACCGCGCCCTCTCCGGCTGCATCTCCCACTGCCGCATCTCCCGCGAAACCTGTACGTCAGCCGGTTACCGTTCCGCCAGCGGTCCAGAAACATCTTTACTCCGCGGAGGCGAACCCCCAAGCCGACATCGCCGCCGCTCTGAAACAAGCTGGCCTTGAACACAAACGGGTCCTCCTCGCCTTCGGCGGCAACTGGTGCGGCGACTGCCAGGTCCTCGAGATCTATCTCCATCAGGCTCCCAATGCCGAGCTCCTCGACAAGCACTTTGTCCTCGTCCACGTCGACATCGGCCACTTCGATAAAAATCTCGACATCACCGAAAAGTACAAAGTCCCGCTCAAAAAAGGAGTTCCCGCCCTCGCCGTCCTCGATGCCAATGGCAAACTTGTGTACTCGCAAGAAGCCGCGGAGTTCGGAGACATGCGCTACATGTATCCCTCCTCAGTCACCGACTTTCTCGACAAGTGGAAGGCCTGATCCGGCCCGTTGTTCACTTCCGTAGGACGATCTTATGAGAAGACTCCTGCGTATTCCCCGCATCTTTCACGGTGCAGCGATTCGCGCCGGCAGGCACGACATCCTCAATCTCGCTCAATCCACCGCCTACTCTGCGATGGTGTCGCTGTTCCCTGCGCTCATCGTCGCCGCCGCGGTAGTCGGCTTTCTTCCCGATAACACCCCGCTCCGCTTTCAGCTATCCACCTTCTTCGATCGCATCCTCCCGCCTGACGTCAGCCCGTTGCTGCAAAGCTACTTCGTCGACTCACCTCACAGCGCCCGCTCCAGCCACGCGCTGATCGTCGCCTTCCTGGTCAGTCTTACCGGCGCCTCCAGCGTTCTCGCTACGTTGATGGAAGGCGTCCGCCGCGCCAACGATCTTCCCATCGACTGCTGGACGTTTCTGCAGCGGCGTCTCCGCGCCTTTCTGCTCGTCCCGCTCTCGCTGCTCCCTTTCGTTCTCGCCAGCACTCTCGTGGTCTTCGGGCAATTCATCACCGAATGGCTCGCCGTCCACATTGTGCCCTCCGCACGCACGCCCATCTATACCGTTGCTCTTCTCATTCGCTGGGTGGTCGCGCTTACCGGAAGCACCGGCATTATCGGCCTCATCTATCACATGGGAACTCCCATGGAGCAGTCCTGGAAGCGGGTTCTTCCCGGCGCCATTCTCTCCACCATGATGTGGTTCCCGGCTACGGTTGCCTTTGGCTGGTACGTTACTCGCTTTGCCAACTACTCCCAGGTCTACGGCTCGCTCGGCGCAGGTATCGCGCTTCTCTTCTGGCTCTACATCATCTCGCTCAGTGTTCTCTTCGGCGCTGAATTCAACACCGAATTTCATGCACGTTTTTTCCCCCACCATCGCCCTCATTCAACCCGCGTTCCCCCAAACACCCTCCCCGCCAGTTAGAATTGCCACGGTAGTTAAACTCAATGGTCATACCATCCGCAAATCGCGATGGTGAGAAGGTTCCGCAAAACGACTCATGAAGACTTCTTTAAACCCAAGTCCGAACATTATCCCTTTTGCCGGCATAGGGCGCACCCGCCGTGCCAAGATCGTCGCCACCCTCGGCCCTTCTTCGAATACTCCTGAAATCTTCCGCCAGCTCGTTCGTGCCGGCCTTGACGTCGCTCGTCTCAACTTCTCCCACGGCACCCACGCGCAAAAGGCCGATCTCATCCGCATGGTCCGCACCATCTCGAAGGAGGAGCGCAAGCCCATCTGCATTCTCGCCGACCTGCAGGGCCCCAAGATTCGCACCGCAAAACTCAAAGGCCACAAGCCCGTCCAGCTTGTCGCCGGAAAACGCCTCACCATTACCCCGCGCGACATCGAAGGCACAGCTTCGCTCGTCGGCACTACCTTCAAGACTCTCGCCGAAAACCTCGAGCCCGGTTCCCGCATCCTCCTCTCCGACGGTCTCATCGAGCTGCGCGTCGAATCCATCAAGGGCGTCGATGTCGTCTGCGAGATCATCAACGGCGGCATGCTGGGCGAAAACAAAGGCATCAACCTCCCCGGCATCGCCGTCAACGTTCCCTCGCTCACCGAGAAGGACGAGGAAGATCTCGTCTTTGCCATCGGCGCGGGCGTCGATATCGTCGCCGTCTCTTTCGTCCGCACCGCCGCCGACGTTCGCCACGTCAAGAACCGACTCGCTGCCCTCAAGTCCGACGCATGGGTCGTTGCCAAGCTCGAAAAACCCCAGGCCATCGAGCACCTCGACAGCATCTTGGAAATTACGGACGCGATCATGGTCGCCCGCGGCGATCTCGGCGTCGAACTTCCCCCCGAAAAAGTTCCAGCCCTCCAGAAACACATCATTCGCCGCGCCGCCGAGTACCGCAAACCCGTTATCACCGCCACTCAGATGCTCGAATCAATGATCGACAATCCGCGCCCCACTCGCGCTGAAGCTTCCGACGTCGCCAACGCCATCTATGACGGCACCGACTCCGTCATGCTCTCCGGCGAAAGCGCTGCCGGCAAATACCCCGTCGAAGCCGTCGCCATGATGGCCAAGATCGTCACCGAGACCGAGCACCAGATTCGTATCGATCCGCCTCCCGCTCTCGGCCATCATCCCAGCGTCCGGCTCTCTATCGCCGAAACCATCTGTGAATGTATGTCCCACGCGGCCGACGATCTCGACGTCGCCGCGATCGCGATCTTTACAGAATCCGGCGCCACCGTCCGCCTCTTATCCAAATACCACCCCGACCCGCCCATCTTCGCTCTCTCCCCCTTTGAGAAGGTCATCAGCCGCTGCATGCTTCTCTGGGGCACCTATCCGATCCTCTGCGAACGGTTCCACGATACCGACAAGCTGGTTGAAATGGCGGAAAACATTCTTGAAGCGCAAGGCCATGTCCACGAGCGTCAGATCGTAGGCATCGTCGCCGGTACGCGCACCAAATCCGGCGCCACCAACTTCATGCGCCTCCACATGGTTGGCGATCGCGACGCGGAAAGCGGCGAAACCATAAAACCCACAAAAAAGAAAAAACGCTGACCGGCTGTCCTGCGCCAGAAGCCCTCGTGCAATTGCCGCTCGAAACACCGCATCGAGCGCGCGCGCCAATTCCTGCGTTTTAGAGTCCTGCAAATGACCGAAGACTTTTTGCCTTCCTGAGATCTGGAGCACCGGATGGGATTTGAACCCATGAATACTGGTTTTGCAGACCAGCGCGTTAGCCACTTCGCCACCGGTGCTTCTCGTTGGCCGCCTGCAAGCTGGCCTCGATTGTGACGGACCCATCTCCCTCGATGACGAAGAACACAGGCCCGCCGATAATTATCTACTTCGGCTGTGCCGCCGTCCGGATGTAGGGCTTTACCGTCTTATATCCGGGGAACAGCTGGTTCGCTTCTTCGTTCGACACCGCGCCCGCGATGATGATGTCGTCTCCCACATTCCAATTCGCCGGAGTCGACACTTTATGTTTCGTCGTCAGTTGAATGGAGTCGAGTGCGCGAAGAATCTCATTGAAGTTGCGTCCCGTGCTCATGGGGTAGATGAGCTGCAGTTTGATCCGTTTATCCGGGCCAATAATAAATACGGTGCGAACAGCCGCGTTGTTGGCTGGCGTGCGCCCTTCTGAAGTCTCACCGGCATCGCCCGGCAGCATGTCGTACAGCTTCGCAACCTTCAATTGCGGATCGCCGATCATCGGGTAGTTCACCTTATGTCCGCTGACATCTTCAATATCCCTGGCCCATCTGCCGTGGCTTTCGACAGGGTCCACACTGAGCCCGAGGATCTTTGCGCCGCGCCTCTGGAACTCGCCCTCAAGCCCTGCCATCGTTCCAAGTTCGGTTGTGCAGACCGGCGTAAAGTCCTTCGGATGCGAGAAGAGGATCGCCCAGCCATCGCCAATCCAGTCATGAAAGTGAATCGTTCCCTGGGTAGTTTCTGCAGTGAAATCGGGTGCCAGATCATTGAGACGCAGTGACATTTGTCTTCCTCTTTTACAAAAAAATCTTTGGGTGGCGATGATGATCCCAGGCAAGGAAAAACCCACCCGGCTCGTTGGCTCTGGGTGGGTTCTGTGCTGCTCGAAGAAACTTACTCCGATTCGCTCATCCGCACACCCACGCCGGGCTACAGCAACAGTAGCAGAGTGCGAGGGCGGTGTTGGGCATCATCGTCATAACTTATCTTTTGTACCGCGCGCCAGCTAAGCTAGCATGAAGCAGGTTTGCCTCACTGCGGTCTATCCAAACCATACGTCCGAGGAGCTTCCATGTCAACCGATTCGCCCCTTAGCGTGTCTGCAACTTTAGCCGCAGCTCCTGCCAACGCTCACTGCGCCTACGACTTTTCTCAGGTCGATGTGTTCGCCGAAAATCCCCTCGAAGGCAATGCCCTCGCAGTATTCTGCGATGCTCGCGGTCTTTCCTCCGAAGAGATGCAGGCCCTCGCCCGCGAGACCAATCTAAGCGAGACGACCTTTATCGTCCCTCGCCCTCCCGAGATAGAACGGGAACGCGGCATCAAGGTTCGCATCTTTCTCACCACCGAAGAAGTTCCCTTTGCCGGTCATCCTACTCTCGGCACCGCAAGCTGGCTCTATTGGAACCATCCGGTACTGCGTGGCGCAAATGAGATTACGCTCGATCTCGGGGTCGGTCCCATCTCCGTGCGTTTCACGCCGCCGCGGGCCGGAGACCAGGGCATCTTCGGATTCATGCAGCAGAATGATCCTGTCTTTGACGAAATTCACGATAGCAGTGAAGCTCGCGACGCGCTGGCAAGAGCGCTCAACCTATCCGCCGACGACCTTGACCTCAATCTTCCCGCGCAGGTTGTCTCCACCGGCATGGCCTTCTGCGTTGTGCCGCTTCGATCGTTGGAGGTCGCCGCGCGCTTGCGGATCTCGCCCCAATATGCCCGCCCCTTTCTCGACCGTATCGGCGCGAGATTCTTCTATTGCCTCACTCGCGCTCATTCGAGCTCTGGGGCAGACTGGCACGCCCGCATGCAGTTCGATTCCGGTGAAGATCCCGCGACCGGCTCCGCCGCCGGCTGTGCCATCTCGTATCTCGTGCGTCACGGCGCAGTCGCCGGCGGTCAATCCATAGTCATCGAGCAGGGAATCGAAATGCTGCGCCCCAGCCGCATTCATGTCAGCGCGACGATCGAAAACAACACAGTGAGCAAAGTGTTCGTCGGCGGCCGCACAATTCCTGTTGCAAGCGGACGCTTTTTCCTGCCGTGATGCACTTAATTTCAACAGGCGCGCTTCATGAATCCTCAATGAATTCGCGCCGTTGTCATAGAGCGGTGGATGTGCAAGCTCTAAAATCGGGCATCTTCGCTCTAACTTCGCCGTTGCCAATCTTGCCAACCATTCGTACTGTTGGAAAGCGTTGACGGCGGCGCTGCACGCAATGTGCACGTCGTTCGAGATGAAATTGCTTTCGCCTGTTTTCTGACAATTTAAGTTGAGAGAAGCTCGACTGCCCTGCAAGTCGCGCCTCCAGAGCGCAACCTCACTGTCGCACACGCACTGTGGACGATGCCGATTCTGCGCATCGCTCCGCCCTGTATTCGCGGCAGCTCGAACCCGTGCCCTCCGGCGCCGCGTGGCAACCTGCATCGGCCTGGAGCTTCTCTCGCACCCCGCGGTCCGGCAGCATAGCTTGCCGGGCAGATGGCGCTGATCCCCGGTGGAACAGAAGAGAGAGCCTCGTCTTCTGTGCTGCCGCAGCAGAGGCCCCATCGCGCCGAAGAGCCGAATCCGGCCGGGCCATGGGGCGATCTTTGGACCACCCAGATCGCTACGCGCTGCAAACCGGCAGCGTGCACCGGACTGGCTCATCGGCCGCGAGCCGCCACAAGGCGGTGTCCGGCAGAAGCGAGACTGCATGCGCCCCAAGAAGACGATCCTCTGCGTAGACGACAACGAACAGGTGCTCTCTGTCCGCACCTTCCTTCTCGAAACCCGCGGTTACCGCATCATCGCCGTTGGCACAGCGCAGGAAGCGCTTGAAGTGCTCGAGCGATCTCTTCCCGGCAGCCTCGATCTTGTTCTCTGCGATCTGCTCATGCCGCAGATGGACGGCAATGAGCTGGTTCGCCGCGCCAAACAACTCCACCCGGGGCTTCCCTCAATGATCATCTCGGGAACCGTCAACGCCTTCGATCGCGCCCTCAACGCCGACGTCTTTCTCCCCAAGGCCGCATGCTCGCCGGCAGAGATGATCGAGCGAATCCGCGTGCTCGTAGCCCGCAAGCGGGGACCGAAAAAGGCCATTGCTCCCAACTCCAGCCAGCCCCCGGACCTGTCTTCCTACGCGCATGCCACGGCCAGTTAGCTGGCAAGCTCTTTCAGAGAAGCTGCTTCAAGCCTCGACCAGGCCATACTTTCGTTGCCATTGATGCTTCAGCCTCGCCCAGACCGCATCCTTCTCCTCGCGCGAAACGGCAGGATCGGGAGACTCCGCAAACTTCGCCGCTTCCACCTTGGCCAGCTCCAGTACAGCGCGATCGCGAATCAGATTCGCAACCCGGAACTCCGGCAGACCGGCCTGCCGCGTACCAAAAAACTCTCCCGGTCCTCGCTGTTGCAGGTCCAGCTCCGCCAGCTCGAAACCATTCTGCGTCCGCACCATTGCTTCGAGCCTGGCTTCGGCCTGCTCGGTAACTTTCCCGCCCGTCATCAGAATGCAGTAGCTCTTCGCCGCTCCGCGCCCCACACGTCCGCGCAACTGGTGCATCTGCGCCAGCCCGAACCGTTCCGCGTGCTCGATCACCATCACAGAAGCGTTCGCCACATCGACGCCCACCTCAATCACCGTCGTCGCAATCAGAACATCGATATCCCCGCGCTGAAATCGCCGCATGGCCACTTCCTTATCGTCAGCGCTCAAACGTCCATGCAGCAGACCTAGCCGCAATCCGGCCAGCGGCCCCTTTCGAAGCTCTTCGTGCATATCTGTCGCCGCACGAAGAACCTTCTTCGGTTCAAACAGCTTCTCCGCCCTCGGGTTTTTACTCTTTGTTTTTGGGACTGCAATCTTCTTCGCCCTTTGTGCTGGAGCGCCATCCTCAGCGGAGCGTAAGGAAGCCGCAAGATTCGAACCCTGTTCTTCCTCATCGCGAGCAAAGTCCAGCTCCGGCTGATCGTCCTTCGCGCCCTCGATCACCGGATAAACAATGTAGGCCTGCCGCCCCGCCTGCACCTGCTTCCTGACAAACCCCCAGACATCCGCAGCCCGCTCCTCAGTCGTTCGTTTCGTCACAATCGGAGTGCGCCCGGGCGGCAGTTCCTCGATCACGCTCGCATCGAGATCTCCATATAACGTCAGCGCCAGAGTCCGCGGAATCGGCGTAGCCGTCATCACCAGCACATCGGGATCGAGTGCGCCCGGCTTCTTCATCAGTCGAAACCGCTGCTGCACACCAAAGCGATGCTGTTCATCGACAATCACCAGCCCGAGATTGTCAAAATCTACTTTGTCCTCGATCAGCGCATGGGTCCCGATCGCCAGATCTGTCTCTCCGCGAAAGATCTTCCCGCGCGCCTCCCGCTTCGCCGCCTCATCGAGCGATCCCGTCAGCAACGTCACGCGATAAGGTTTGCCTGTCCCTGGCGAAAGCACATCCCCCAGCAGCTTGCGGGCAGAAAGATAATGCTGCGTCGCCAGAATCTCCGTCGGAGCCATTAACGCCGTCTGATAGCCATTCTCAATCGCAACCAGCGCCGCCTGCATCACCACAATCGTCTTGCCCGATCCCACATCTCCCTGCAGCAGCCGCCGCATCGGCCGCGCCCTGCGCATATCCGCTGCAATCTCGCCAAGCACCCGCTTCTGCGCGCCCGTCGGATGGAAGGGAAGCACCTGCTTGATCGCCTCACGCACCTTCCCATTGGTGAGGAACGCGGTCCCTTCGCGCTCCCGCATCCTTCGCCGTTTCAACTCCAGTCCCAGCTCCAGATAAAACAGCTCCTCAAAGATCAGCCGCCGGTGCGCCGGAGTCGCGGCCGACATCAGTTCCGTCATCGGCGTCCCCGCCTCAGGAAAATGCACAGCCTTCAACGCCTCGAGCCGGCCCGGCATCTTCAGTCTCTCGCGAAGAGCCGCCGGCAAAGTCTCTACCGGCTCGATCGTCTGCCCCGCTGCCTCCCCGGCCCGCTGCTTCTCCAGCTCCTCGAACAATGTCCAGATCACGCGTCTCAGCCACTTCGATCCCAGCTTGGCTCCCCACGCGGTCGTCCCGCCGAGCGTCTCATACACCGGCACAATCCGCCCAACCTCCAGCATGGAAAACTCAGCGTCCGCATCGCCATGGGCAGGCAGAATCTCGAACTGCGGCTGAATCATCTTGAACTTCCCCGCGTTCGATCGCGAAGGCTCCAGCTTCCCATACAGCGCCACCATCTGTCCGGCGTGAAAGCGGTCCCGCAGATACCCACCGCGAAACCACATCGCCTTCACTGTATTCAAACCCTGCCCCACGGTCATCTCGAACAGCGGCATATGCCGCGTCTGCAGCAGCACCGCGCCGCGCACCTCGCCGATCACCGACGCCATCGTTCCCGCCTGCAACTGGCTCATCGGCACAGGATTCAGACGATCTTCATAGCGAAACGGCAGGTGATACAGCAAGTCCTCCACCGTCTCGACGCCGCGCCTGGCGAGCTCGACGGCAACCCGCTCCCCAACGCGCTTCACAAACTTCATCGGTGTCGAAAGTTCCAGCACATTCCGATGCTATCAACATCGAAATGAAATCCGCCGTGGTCCTGTCCTCCCGGAACATCTACAAAGCCAGCCCCTGCTAAACTGGCCTTAACCTCACACCACGAGAATTTATGTCCATCGTAAAACTGGAACATGTACGCAAGGCCTACGACACCAAAGTCGCCGTCGCAGACCTCAGCTTCACCATCGAACCCGGCAGCATGTTCGGCCTCCTCGGCCCCAACGGCTCCGGCAAGACCTCCTCCATCCGCATGATGATCGGCATCACCGTACCCGACTCCGGCGTCGTCAATCTCTTCGGCAACCCCTTCAACCGCGAGATCCTCAAGCGCGTAGGCTATCTTCCCGAAGAGCGCGGCCTCTACAAAAAGATGAAGGTCATGGATCAGCTCATCTTCCTCGGCCAGATTCACGGCCTCGATGCGACGACCGCATCCAAACGCGCCCACGTCTGGTGCGAAAAAATGGAGATTACCGAAGCCATCCCCAAGAAGACCGAAGAGCTCTCCAAAGGCATGCAGCAGAAGATCCAGTTCATCGCCGCGCTGCTCCACGACCCCGACCTCGTCATCATGGACGAGCCCTTCAGCGGCCTCGATCCCGTCAACGCCGCCCTCCTCATGGACACTCTCGTCGACCTCCGCAAACAAGGCAAGACCATCCTCTTCAGCACTCATCGCATGGACCAGGTCGAAAAGATCTGCGACGCCATCGCCCTCATCTCCCGCGGTCACCTCGTCCTCTCCGGCGGTATGCGCGAAGTCAAGAGCCGTTACCCGCGAAACCGCGTCCAGGTCGCGTTTGAAGGCGACGATTCCTTCCTCACCCATCCCAGCGTCGAAAGCGCAAAAAACTACGGCGGCCAGGCCGAAATCAAACTCCGCGGCGTCGACGGCAAAGCTCCCGACGCTCAACCTCTTCTCGCCGCCGCCACCCAGCGCGGCACCCGCATCATTCGCTTCGAAGTCATGGAGCCGACCCTCGAAGAGATCTTCATCGAGACCGTAGGAGAAAATGTCGATGCATAATATCTGGCTCATCGCAAAGCGCGAATATCTCGAGCGCATCCGCGCAAAAAGTTTTCTCATCATGACCATTCTCATCCCGTTGCTGATGGGCGGCCTGGTCTATGGCGCGGCTCTCGCCAACAGCCGTTCCGGCAATCTCCACATCGCCATCGTTACCCAGGACCCCAAATTCGGAGCCGACCTCAAGCTCGAGCTCGAGAACGCGAAGCCGTCCGATGCCAACTCCGATGGTGAGAACACAAAGCAGAGCGTCTCCAAAGCGGAGGTCATCTCTCCGCCGACAGCGGATACTCGCGCAGAGCTGGACAAGCGGCTCCAAAGCCGCGGGCTCGACGGCTACATCTGGGTCACTCCGCCCGCCGCACCACATGCGCGGCCTACCTTTGAATGGGTCTCCAAATCCAAAGCCGACATCCTGACGCCCGCCCTGCTCGGCTCAGGAATCCGCACAACCCTCACGCGCGAAGGCCTCGGCAACCTGGGCATGTCCGCATCCGAAGTCGACTCGCTGCTCAAACCCATCGATCTCGTCACCAGCGACAAGAGCGCCGCCTTCGCCAGCGTCTACGCGCTCTTCTTCCTCATGTACTTCGTCATCCTGTTTTATGGGATGAACGTCGCCCGCTCCATCATTGAAGAGAAGACCTCACGCATCTTCGAGGTTCTGCTCTCCACCATCCGCGCCGAGGAGATGATGGCTGGCAAGGTCATCGGAGTCGGCGCTGTCGGCCTCACCCAGGTCGGCATCTGGATTGTCGCCGGGCTGCTCCTCGCCAAATATCTTTTGATCGGCAGCGGCTACACCTTCGCCATCTCCGCCGGCCAGATCATGTACTTCGTCCTCTTCTTTCTCCTCGGCTACATTCTTTATTCGAGCGTCGCCGCCGCGCTCGGCGCCATGACCAGCTCGGAGCAGGAGCTTCAGCAGTTGAACATGTTCCTCATGCTGCCGCTCATCGCCTGTTCGGTCGTCATCCTGCGCGTCGTCCGAGACTCCGACGGCCTGGTCTCCCAGGCGTTCTCGTTCTTCCCCTTCTGCACCCCGCTCATCATGTACGTGCGCATCGCCGTGCACCAGCCACCGCTCTGGCAGATCGCTCTGTCCATCGTCATCCTCATTCTGACGATCCTCGCCGTCCTCTGGTTCGCTAGCCGTATCTATCGCGTCGGCATCCTCATGTACGGCAAAAAACCGAAC
>DATAVY010000171.1:0-20165 GCA_036267495.1 Edaphobacter sp. | reverse complement strand
GGGTAATCAGGAGCGATGTTGTGTGCGATACATCCCGCTGCTTCACGACAAGCTCAATGATGGTGGTCGATGTGATCGGGTCAAGGCCGCCGGTAGGGGAGTCGTAGAGGATGAGGTCCGGCTTTGAGATGATGGCGCGAGCGATAGAGACACGGCGGCGCATTCCACCGGATATCTCTGACGGAAATTTGTCGATGGCTTGTTCCAGTTCGACGAACTTCAGTGCCTCGACCACCTGTTTGTGGGCTTCTTCTTCAGGAACGTGATCTTCGTGGAGGCGGTAGGCTACATTGTCCTCAACTGAGAGCGAGTCGAAGAGCGCGGACTCCTGAAAAACCATGCCGATGCGCGCGCGCAGTTTATAGAGGTCCGTTTCGGGCATCGTGGTGATGTCCTGCCCGAAGATGCGGATGGTCCCGGAGTCCGCACGGAGAAGCCCATTGGCCAGCTTCATCAGGACGGACTTGCCGCATCCCGCCGGGCCAAGAATAATGCGGGTTTCGCCGCGCTGAACAGTGAAGGAAATCTTCTCAAGCACTGGCTTGAGGTCGAAGGCGATGGAGACGTCTTCATAGACCACAACAGGCTCTGCCGGGTTGGTGTTCACCGGGGTTGCGTCAGGACTGTTTTCGGCGGTGTCTCGTGGCATCATCCGGGTCACCTGCCGAAGATGCCGATCATCGCGCGGCTGACGATGAAGTCGACGACGATGATGAAGACGGAGGAGTAGACGACGGCCTGGGTGGTCGCTTTGCCTACGCCCTGAGTGCCGCCTTTGGTGGTCATACCGAAGTAGCAGCCGACGGTGGCGATGATGAATCCGGAGAAGAGCGGCTTGGTCAGGCCCTGAACGACGTCGCCGTACTGGAGCGCGCGGTAGGAGTTGTGGAAGTAGGAGGAGGCGTTGAGTCCCATGAGGGTGACGCTGACCAGAGCGCCGCCCGCGATGCCGACTGCGTCCGAGACGATGGTGAGGAAGAAGAGCATGAAGACGGTGGCGTAAACGCGCGGGGTGACGAGCTTGCGTATAGGATCGGTGCCGAGGGCGCGCATGGCGTCGATCTGCTCGGTGACTCGCATGGAGCCGATCTCCGAGGCCATGCCGGAGGCATTACGACCGGAGACCATGAGGCCGGTGAGCACGGGACCGAGCTCCTTGACCATCGACAGAGCGACGAGGTTGCCGGTCAGGCTTACGGAACCGAACTCCTGAAGCGAGGTCGCGGATTGCAGCGCGAGAACGCAGCCGGTGAAGAAACCTGTAAGGACGACGATGGGCATGGACCCGACACCGATCGAATCCATCTGGCTGTAGATATCGGCCCAATAGCGGGGCCGGGAAAAGAGATTGGCGACTGCGCGCCAGCACAGGATGGAATAGTCCTGGATGGAGGCGACGGTCTGTTTGGCGAAGCTCTCTGGAGAGGCAAAGGGCATTTGTTCTGTGGCTCAGATTATCAGATGCGGGACTATGGCTGGAGATTGTATGTTTCTCAAAGAGCAACCAGATGCGCCGAAATGCCGCGGAATGAGAAAATAGAGGGATGATAGCTGAGATGACGGCGGCGGTACTCTACGGCCAGGAAGATCTGCGGCTGGAACGCGTGGAAGTGCCGTCGGCAGGGCCGGGAGAGCTTGTCGTGCGGGTGGGGGCGGCGCTGACTTGCGGGACGGATTTGAAGGTCTACCGGCGCGGATACCACGCGATGATGCTGAAGCCGCCGATGCCGTTTGGGCATGAGTTTGCGGGCACGGTTGCGGAGGTTGGCGCCGGAGTGACGGGGTTTCGCGAGGGGGACAGAGTTGTTGCGTTGAATTCGGCTCCCTGCGACGCGTGTTTTTTCTGCACACATGGGCAGCAGAATTTGTGCGAGGACCTTCTGTTCAATAACGGAGCTTACGCGGAGTTTATTCGGATCCCTGCGCGAATTGTCGAGAAGAACACTTTACTGGTGCCGGATGGAGTTCCACTGGAGCACGCGGCATTGACGGAGGCGCTGGCCTGCGTGATGCGGGGGCTTGAGGAGAGCGGCGCGAAGAGTGGTGAGACGATGGTGGTGATCGGCGCGGGGCCGATCGGGTTGATGTTCATGCATGCGGCTGAACTGGCTGGGGTGAAGGTGATTGCCGTGGTGAAACGAGAGGACCAGATTGACGCGGCAAGGATGTTCGGGGCTGCGAGCGTCGTACAGCTTGGATCGGTCGAGGACGTGATAGCTGCGACTCGCGCATTGACCCCTGAGGGACGAGGCGCCGATGTGGTGGTTGAGGCCGTGGCAACGCCTGCGGCGTGGGAGTGGGCGGTCGAGATGGTGCGGAAGGGCGGCGTGGTTAATTTTTTCGGCGGGCCTCCCAGTGGGACGAAGGTGGAATTGGATACCAACCGGCTGCACTACGGAGATATCACGTTGAAGGCAAGTTTTCATCACACTCCCTCGACTTGCCGGACGGCGTTTGAGTTGGTGACGAGTGGTCGATTTATGTGCGAGGAGTTTATTACTGATCGCGTTGGACTCGATGAGGTGCCCGATCTCTTTGCACGGATGATGAGCCGGAGTAGCGGAGGCAGGGAGATCAAGACAGCAGTGTTTCCCGGCGGGGTGCCGCGGTGAGCGACGGAGCGGCGGATGTGTATGCGCTTCTTGGGGCTCCGCCGGAGTACCTGACGCCGCTGGAACGGCCGCGGCTTGCAGAGGCGCGGGCCTGGTGCCACGAGCTTGCAACGACGCACTATGAGAACTTCCATGTCGCAACGTTCTTCCTTCCGCGCAAGGTGCGGCCTCACTTTGAGAGCATCTATGCGTATTGCAGAGTGGCGGATGACCTGGGGGACGAGGTGACTGATCCCGCAATCGCCACTCGCCTGCTCGATAGCTGGGGAGCGATGCTGGATGAATGTTATGACACACCGGAACTATCGATGCATCCGGTCTTCGTCGCGCTGCATGAGACGATTCGCGAGTGCAACCCGCCGCGCCAGCTTTTCCTGGACCTGTTGCATGCATTTCGGATGGATCAGGTGAAGACGACGTACGAGAGCTGGGAGGAGCTGCTGGAGTATTCGCGCTACTCGGCGAATCCGGTTGGCCGGCTGGTGCTTTGGGTCTGCGGCTATCGCGAGGAATCGCTGGGGCTGCTCTCGGACAAGGTCTGCACCGCGCTGCAATTGGCGAACTTCTGGCAGGACGTGGTGGAAGATGCGGAGCGCGGCAGGCGCTATCTTCCAGGCGATGCGATGCTGCGGTTCGGCGTGGAAGAGGGGCAGATTGCAGGACGCGTGTTCACGCCGGAGTTTCGCGCCATGGTGGAGAGCCTGGTGGCGCGGACGCGAGAGATGCTGCTGGCGGGAGGAGAGATCAGCAAGCACGTCGACAGGGAGCTGGCAGTGGTGCTGGACCTGTTTCGCAAGGGCGGAGAGGCCATCCTGAACGGGATCGCCGCGCAGAACTTCGATGTGCTGCGGGGAAGGCCGGTGGTGACGAAGACCAGGAAGCTGGGATTGCTGATGGAAGCGCTGGCCGGCAAGCTGCGGGCGAGGACGGCTGCGTGACGATTGCTGAAGCGTATGCGGTCTGCCGCACGATTGCACAGCGGGAGGCTAAGAACTTCTATTACTCCTTTCGCGTGCTGCCGGAGCACAAGCGGAACGCAATGTGTGCGGTGTATGCGTTTATGCGGCGTGCGGACGATATTTCGGATGATGAGTCGGCGTCGGTTGCGGAACGACGCGAGGTGATGTCGGGTTGGCTGGAGACTTGGAGGGAGGCGAGGCGGAGTGGCGTCTCCGACGATCCTGTATTCCTTGCGCTGAACGATACGCAAAATAGGTTTGCGATTCCTGATGCGCTTCTGGAAGACCTGGTGCGAGGAACGACGATGGATCTGGAGCCTCGCGCGCAGGAGGACGAATTGCAGACCTTCGCGACCTTCGACGATCTCTATGGATATTGTTATCTCGTGGCTTCGGTGGTTGGGCTGGTCTGCATCAGGATCTTCGGCTATAGCGATGCGCGCGCGGAGAAGCTTGCGGAAGAGACGGGCGTTGCGTTTCAGTTGACGAACATTCTGCGGGATGTGAAGGAAGATGTGGAACGCGGACGGATCTATCTTCCGCTCGACCTGCTCAATGAATCAGGCATGACCGTCGATCGTGTAAAGATGCTGGCGAATGGCGCGGCGATGGAGGCGAAAGAGCGGGCGGTGCTCCGCGCACTTGGTATGCGGGCTGAAAGATATTACGCTTCCGCGGATCTCTTGCTGCCGTTGATCGATCGTGACAGCCGTGCGGCACTTTGGGTGCTGGTGACGATCTATCACGGGCTGCTGCGCAAGATTTCCAATGCGGATTATGACGTATTTACCAAGCGAATCAGTGTTTCGACTCCGGCTAAACTCGCTGTCCTCGCGCGAGGCGCGCTGATGACGACAGGGAATCGAGTGACATCGTGAACCGGGAGAGTTGCGATGTGATCGTGGTTGGCGCAGGGGCGGCCGGGTTGGCGGCGGCGGCGGCGTTGAGTGGGGCGGGGAAGAGTGTGGTGGTGCTGGAGCGGAAGCCTTATGTGGGCGGAAGGGCTTGCTCGTATGAGCATCCGGCGCTGGGGGAGATAGTGGACTCGCAGCATGTGCTGCTGGGTTGCTGCACCAACCTGATTGAGCTGTGTGAGCAGGCGGGGAGCGCGGAGAAGATTCGCTGGTACGACAAGCAGACTTTCCTGGAGCCGAATGGCAGATCGAGCACGATTGTGGAGAGCGCACTGCCAGCGCCGTTTCACTTCGCTCCGAGCTTTGCTGCCATGTCGACGCTTGGCTGGAAGGACAAGGTGGGGTTGGCGCGCGGATTGATGGAGTTCTTTCGCGGCTATCCAGCGGAGGACAGCGAGAGTGTGGAGCAGTGGTTGAAGCGGACGCGGCAGACGGAGCGCTCGATCCGGCACTTCTGGAATCCGATTCTGATGGCTACGTTGAACGATCGTATTTCACACTGTTCGACTCGTTATGCGGGCATGGTGTTTCACGAACTTTTTATTAAGTCTTCAACGGGGGGGCGGCTGGGTATTCCTACGGCGCCGCTGAGCGAGTTCTATGCGGATGTGGCCCGGCTGATCGAGGCGCGTGGAGGAACGGTGCAGTTACGGGCGAGCGTGGAGGCGATCGCGCAGGAGGCGGATGGGCGCTGGCGGGTGAATGTGGCGGATGAGGTTTATTCGGCGGAGTCGATTGTGCTGGCGCTTCCATTTGAGCAGACGCAGCGGTTGTTGCCGGCGGTGCGGTTGAATGAGCGGTTTGCTGCGAGTGCTGCTGACGTTCGGGACCGGCTGGAGTCGATGATGGCTCGGCAGGTGCATTCGCCGTTTACTTCGGTTCTCTTGTGGTTTGACCGTGAGATTACGGATCTCGATCATGCGTGGTTGCTGGATACGACGATTGAGTGGTTCTTTCACAAGTCTCGCATTCGGCGATACGCGCCCGAGCGGGGAAGTTATGTCGAGGTGGTGATCGCGGGATCGCGGGCGCAACTTGCGATGACGCGAGAGGAGATTTTGTCTTCGGCTCTGAGGGAGCTGGCGATGTTTTTTCCTGAGGTGAAGCGGGCGAAGCTGGTGAAGAGCGGGGTGCTGAAGGAGGTTCGGGCGACGTTTTCGGTGGTGCCGGGTCTTGATGAATTTCGGCCGGGGCAGGCAACGGGGTGGCCCGGGTTCTTTCTGGCGGGGGACTGGACGGCAACGGAGTGGCCCTCGACGATGGAGGGGGCGGTACGGAGCGGGCGCCTGGCGGCCGGGGCGGCGGTTGGCGATTCACGCCGGTTTATGGCGGAGGAGATTCCGGCGAGCGGGTTGATGCGCTGGCTGGCTTGACCGCCTTCCTCAATGGCTCATGCGGGGGACGAGCATGGCAAGGGGATAGCGAGGAACGCGCCGACGGAGAGCAGTTTGAGGTTCAGGTTGGGCGAAAACCAGTTCACCTTCGCGAATGGGTTCTTCATGGGGTTATGATACCCCGGCTTGGCTGATGGCGAGAGAGGTACGTGCGCCAAAGACAAAGCGAAAACAACGGCAAAGGCAGAAGCAACCAGCAATAGCAAAAGCAGGTCCTCCGCCTTCGGCGAAGGATGACAACCAAAATACAACGGCAAGAGCAGAGGCAACGACAAGAGCAAAAACAGAGGCAACGGCAAAAGCAAACACAACGGCAAAGGCAACAGTAAAAGCAGAAGCGTGAGGTTTACTTTGCGAGGAGGATGACGCCTATGGCAACGAAGAGGACGGCGAGCCAGCGGCGGCGGTCTACGTTTTCCTTGAGGAAGGTTTTGGCGGCGGCGGCGTTGCCGATGTAGGTGAGCGAGGCGGTGGCTGGGGCGGCGAGGGAGAGGTCGACGATGGACAGGGTGTAGAGCATGGCGAAGAAGTTGAGCGCCATCGAAAACGCTCCGGTAAGAAAGAGCGTGGAGGAGAGGATGGCGCGGATGGGGCCTAGATAGCCGCGGAGTCCGGGGCCGGTGCGAAGGCGGTCGAGGTCGCCGAGACGGCGCATGGCGGCGGCGATGAGGACCTCGCCGGTGATGGCGAGGAGAGCGACGGTGAGGATGGCGCTCCACTGCCGGAAGACGTGGTGGGCAGGAAGGTGGAGGGCGGCTACTGTTGTCGGCATCAGCGGCCGGCTCCTGAATCCATGAAGTCGAGGTCGGGATGACTGGAGGGATGTTCGGTGCGGGAGGGGCCTCCGGCGACGAAGCCTACTGCGCAGGTGATGAGGAGGATGCCGGCCCAGCGGTAGAGTGAGAGGTGTTCGTGCAGCCAGAAGCGGCTGAGGAGCGCGACGACGACGTAGCCGAACGCAGTGGCGGGCATGACGAAGGTGAGGTCGGCCCAGGAGAGCGCGGTCATGTAGCTGGCGAAGAAGCCGATGAGGAGGACGATTCCGGAGAGGATGTACGGGTTGGCGAGGGCATGGAAGAGGAGAGGGAGGTGGTGGAGGTCGACGGGGCCGACCTGGGCCATGCCGCGGGAGAGTAGGGTGTCTCCGACGGAGGCGGTGAGCATGACGGTGAGGAGGATGACGTATTGAGAGGGACGGAGGGCGTGCTTCATCTGCTTTCAGTTTAGAAGAGATGAGCTAGATGTCGAAGTTGGTGTGGGGACGCGCGGACGAAGGGTGTTGAGGAAGGCGTTCGGATCTCTGGGTGCTACCCAGTAGATCTTTACGAGGTGTTTCGTGTCATCGCATTCAAGTTCGACCTGAGGTAGGGTTTTCCATGTCTTCGTCAAGGTGCGTGCGTACCGACCTGATGTCACGATATGGGATGAGCAGTTTGCGGGCTTTAGCCAGAGTATCAAAGCAATAGAAACGGATGTAGCTGGAATCATTCCGACGTCACAAGCGATGTCATTTTATGAGTACCGGTTGATTCAGACACGGAATTTGTTCTTGGGGTGGCTTCTGTTTGCAACTCTGGAGTTGAGTAATACGCTTTTCAAAGAAATCGCGTACGCAAGCACGAGCGAAGAGGGAAGGGATGCCGCCAATCGGTCCCAACGGACAGCTCTGGCTAACAGATTTGAGCCATTTCTGCTCATTTGCCACCAACTGCGTATGCTGTCCAGTGCCGATCGCGCTATCAGCATCTTTATAGGCCTTCGCAAGTTCAATATCGGTCTGACCTAACCGCGCATCGGCGCAGATGACAATCTCCAGGCCGGTAGAAGGTTTTTCACAATTGAAGCTGGCCCGAGGGCCATTTCCAAAAGAGCCACCATCGGAGTTGTCATGCAGCGATTTGAGGCAGTTCTCCGGTTCGTTATCAAAACAGCCGTCGAGCGCAGTGAACCGCTTTTCAAACTCACTTCGAGTACAGCTCACAACTCCCGGCACAGGCGGCCCGATCGACAGATGACACGTTTGTGGAAGGGACTGCAGCCATTGCCGTTCATCCTCGATAAGCGCCTGACGGTATTGCGCAGATGCGGTCTGGAGTTGTTCGGAATAGACGCGCGAGAGAATGATATCGGCGTGGCCAAGGCCTTCATCGGAACAGATGTTTCGCTCCAGAGGAGATTGAGCTTTTGTGCAATCAAAGCTGGTCCTGAGCGGTACCCTTTTGGAGGCGTCTGGGTTTGATGCGAAATCGGCAGCGACATTAGCCTGGCAAAGCGCTGCGGCCGACATGGACATCGTTCCTTGCTCGTATGATCCCCGATATGCGCAGAGCTGCATCTCCTCCATGTAGCGGTCTTTGGCGGGCGTAGGCAGTTTCGTCAGGAACTCCTTCTCGCACTTCTTGATGGCAATGGGCGCGAACTGCGTGTCGGCGCTTGAGCCCCAGGCACAGTCATCGAGTCTTTTAACCGCAGTTCCGCAGGAAGACGCCTCGGAGATTGCTTTTACCTGAGCTTCGAAGGCCTTGTCGCCACCAAAGGTGCACGCCTCCTGTGCGTGGCCGATGCAAGACGGCACCAACAAAAGCACAATTCCAAGGTATTTCAGCATGCGCATCTTAGAGACAATAAAAGCATACCCCATAGGCTGAAGCCTAGGTTTGTGACGGGCGACGTAAGCTAAGCCTGAAGACTTGGCTTACGTAGAAGCAAAGGCAACTACAACGTTGATTCCCTTTGAGGATGACGGATGGACCAAGGGAGAGGCAATAGGCCACGGGTCGCTTGAGGATCTCACTGAAGCCTGCCTACGGTTTGGCCGGGGCGATTTTGGCCTGGTGGATGAAACGCATTAGTTTGCGTGCTTCTTCTTTGGTGGGTTTTTCGTCGGAGGCGAAGCTGCCCTCGGAGAGATCGTCGGAGACGGCGTGGCAGTAGGAGCAGCGGACTTTGAAGGTGGTGGAGAACTGTTTCATGATGCCCATGAGTTCGGGCTTGGTGATGGTGGCGGGAAGCACCGTGAGATTGGTGAAGTTGTCGGGGATGTTGGGGCGCTTTGCCGGGGCCTGGGCGGCAATGTTTGCTGGTTGCTGGGCTGCGAGAGGAAGGCAGAGAAAGAGGGTGAGGGCGGCGGCGTGCGATGGTTTCATGGCAGCTCCTGAAGGTTTGAAAAATTTTGATGGAGGGGAAAGCATACTCCGGCTCTGCTGAGAAAGAACAGAGCTGAAGTGAAAAAGAAAGGATGACCTTTGCGGCCATCCTTTGTTTTTCGCGAACTGGATAGTTGGTGTCTGAGGTTTAGTGTGAGGTGCTTTCGAGAGTGAGGATTCCTAATTGTGTCCCGTCGATTTCGATGGCGAGGACTCTCTTGCTGTCGATAGGGAAGTAGCTGTAAGCCCTTGATGTGGTGAGGGCGGTGGAGTCCAGTCCGGTGAGGGCCAACATCGAGGTTGAATTGGTTTCGGTGCCGGTGACACTCTGATTTGCGGTGGGGGTTGTGCCTACCGCATTGGTGTTCTGCGCGGTGTAGTCGGTGAATCCGGTGAAGGCGTCGGAGGCGACTGTGACTGGACCAACCGCGCCCCAGGCGGGCAGCCCCGTGGCGTTCAGGAATCCCTGACCCTGAATGGCGTAGGGGCCTTCAAAGTCGGCCGTGGTCGTGGTTTGGAGGAAGGCTTGTCCCTGGGTTGTCTCGAGGGTGTCGACTCCGATTTCGAGGGCGTTGCCGTTTCCATCGAGGTAGAGCTGGAAGGTGAAGATGGCGCCCGTACCCAAGCCGGGGACGGTGACGCCGTTCAGGGTAACCCTGCCGGTCGGGTCGACGGCGTAGTTGGCGGCAGAGATGGGATTATTACCAAAGGCGTTCCCGTCGTTCAGAGCCATATTGCCGGAGAGTGTCGCATTGGTATTGAAGGTGAAACTGCCGCCGATGGTGACCAGGTTATTGACGTCCTGGCCAGAGGCTCCATAGATGTAGGTTTTATTTGCGATGCTGGCCTGGGTGAACTGGCCTGTATTGGAGCCCTGGCCCAATGCCATGCCTCCAAGATCGTCGTTGAGGGTGTCGGTCTGGCTTTCGACGAGTTGAATCTGGTTGGTCCCGACGATGTAGCCGGTAAGGGCGAACTGCGGAACCCCGGAGGCGGCACTTGGAGTGAGGCTGAAGGTGACCCTTCCGAAGGAGTCTGGCGCGGTGACGCTTCCGGATGCGAAGGTTTCTGATTGTCCCAGGAGGGCGTTGTTGAGATTGAAGTCGAAGACACTGCTGTTGCCGGTGGTGGAGAGCGAAGTTCCGACTATATTCATTATCCCGCCAATTGCCAGCGGGCTGGGAGGATTAGTGAGATCCCAGCCGGAGATGGCAAAGGCATAACCGCCAGAGGGCGCGGCAGCGCTGGTCTGCAGATCGATCGATCCAGTCCCGGCTGCGAAGGCGTCGAACTCTGAGATGAGGACACGGGAAGAGGAGACAACCGTGCCGCGGAGAGTCTCGATGCCGTTGACACCGATGTTGGTGTTGGCGGTGGCGAGAACAATCTGAATGTTTTTTCCAGCAACGGAGAGGCCGCTGCCGGAGGCGACAAGGACGTCGGTATAACCGCTTGCAGCGTCGGTAAAGTCCTGCTCGCCACCGGTGATAATACCGCCCGTGACGGTAAAGGCGCCGGCAGCGAAGGAGGGTCCCCTGTTGTCCGATCCGGAGTAGTGGTAGACGTAGGTGCCGTCGGCGAGGACAGGGGGAGCTGCTCCGATGGTGATGGTGGCGGTGGCGGATTTGGTGGTGTCGGTCACAGAGGTTGCGGTGACGGTGACGGTGTTTGGGCTGGGTATTGCTGAGGGAGCTGTGTAGGTGGTCGCGGCGCCGCTTGCGGTGGAGGCCGGGTTGAAGGAGCCGCAGGCGGAGCTGCCGCAGGTGACCTTCCAGGTGACGCCGGCGTTTTTGCTGTCATTCGTGACGACGGCTGTCAGGGGGCTGGTTGCGCCCGCGTTAATGGAGGCTGGCGCGGCCGGATTGAAGGCGACCGCAATGACCGGAGCCGTGATGGAGATGGTGGCGGTGGAGGATGCTGCGGTGCCGGAGGAGGTGGTTGCGGTGACGGTGACTGTGGTCGGGGCGGCGGGGGCGGTGAAGACGGTGGCTGCTCCGCTGGCAGTGGAAGCGGGATTGAAAGAACCGCAGGGAGAGGCGGCGCAGGTGACGGTCCAGTTGACGGCGGTGCCGTTGGTGACGGTGGCGGTGAGGGACGCAGTGGCGCCGGTGGTGAGAGAGCTGGGTTGTCCGGTGATGGAGACGGTGACGGCGGGGGGCGGGGTTGGACCGGAGCCACTGCCGCCGCATGCGGTCAGGCCAAGAGCGAAGGCTGCGATCGCGAGGAGGGAGATGCTTTGGCGGCAGTTCATCGCGTACCTCCGATTTTGCTGCTCTCGGCCCGAACTGAGCGAGAGCCGGTCGAAGCGGATGGGTAGGTGAGGCCTCCGTGCTGGTTGCGGATTTCGATCTTCTGCTCGCCGATCTGAAGCTCGCGGGCCAGGAGATAGTTCTGGCCGTTGAACGCTCGGACGATGCCGGTGACCTGGATGGCCTGGCCGGCGCCGAGGGATTGCCTGAGTGCGCCTTTGAGATGAGGGCCCACATTGACGTAGAGGGTTTGCTTGGAACCGGACATCAGGAGGTTGAGCCCTGCGGGGGCGCCGGCGGGATTTTTCTCTAGTGCTTCCTGAATTGTGCCGCCGAAGGTGGTTTCGTCAGCGGTGTTCCATGGAGCGAGCCTGGCGAAGGAGGGTGAGGAGGATTCGTTTTGCGCCGCTGCGGGCTGTGTCGTTGCGCCACAGAAGATGACCATGCAAAAAGCTGCAACGATGATGCCACTGGTTTTCACTTTATTGCCTCCCGGTCCGGCTAGATCGCTGAATTTCGGTGGGCCCGACTACTTCATAGCAATTTCGTGACCATAGCTAAGGAATGTACCCCTGTCCGATGAGGTATATCTCCGTCCGGCGTGGACGGAGCCGGAAGAAACAGGTAAAGCGCGGATTTTATGGGAGAGAAGAAATGTGAGGTCGGTATGCAATTTGGCGCTGCGTCGCGGACCGGCCCTATGCGGCAGGCAGGGAATGATGCTCGTGGACGATGCGCCAGCGTCCGTCGACCTTGCGAAATCCCATGGTGAGGCGGAAATCGAGCGGGATGATCTGTCCGTTAGGTTCGATGTTGCGGCAATGGCCGGAGGCGGTGGCGAAGGCGACATCGCTTCCTGTATGAATCTGGATGTCGTCGAAGTCGAACTTCACCGGCCTGGGGGCGAAGGCGTAGAAGGTCTTCCATGTGTCCATGTAGGCGTCGATGCCTCGGGAGAGAAAGGGAGGAGGCACGTCGAACATGAGGATGGCGGGATCGTGATCGGCGCGAATGGCTTCGAAGTTTTCGTCGCGGACGGCTTTCGACCAGCGCTGAATGATCTCACGAATCTGGGACTCATCGGTCATGCTGATGCTTCGATCCGAATTCGGCATAAAATCCTTTGGCTTTGAAATGAACTTCGGTCGACGCTGCAGGCGGCGCAGATGTTTTCTGTGGGTTGAGACAATAAAAGAGGCAGCCGATTTCTGATCAGCTGCCCCACAAAATAATGCGGAGAGCTATGCGTTCATGCTGACGGATTCCTGGGCCTTCAGGGCGTTTTCTTCAGCTTTGGCGCGTGAGGCTTTGTTGCGCTGGCTGCGGAGCTTCATGAAGGCTTTGGCTTCGGTGTAGAGGCGGGGGACGTCGCGGTTGACCACGGCCTTCCAGACGACGCGGAAGGCGGCCTTGGGGCGGAAGTAGTATTCGTCGTAGAACTTGTGCACCATCTCCATGACGTACTCAGTGGGGAGGCCGGGGTACTCGATGTGAGCCATCTGGTGGCCTCCGCCGTCTTCCATCTTTTCGTTGGTGATGAAGTTGTTGCGGGCGGCGAAGTCGTAGAACTCGGTGCCGGGGTAGGCGTGAGCGACGGAGACCTGGATGGTCTCGCAGTCGAGGGTCTTGGCGAAGTTGATGGTGTTGCGGATGGATTCTTTGGTTTCGCCGGGCAGGCCGAGAATGAAGTCGGCGTGGATGATGAGGCCGAGATCGTGGCAGTCCTTGACGAAGTCGCGGGCGCGCTCGACGGTAGCGCCTTTCTTGATGTTTTTGAGGATCTGGGGGTCACCGGACTCGAAGCCGACGATGAGGAGACGGCAGCCGGCGTCCTTCATGGCTTTGAGGGTGTCGCGGTCGGTGGTGACGCGCGAGGTGCAGGACCAGGTGATGCCGAGAGGTTTGAGTTTTTCGCAGAGCTCGATGGTGCGGACTTTTTGGATGTTGAAGGTGTCGTCGTCGAAGAAGAATTCTTTGACGTGGGGGAAGTTTTCTTTGGCCCACTTCATCTCGGCGGCTACATCGTAGGTGCTGCGTTTGCGCCAGGCGTGGCCGGAGAGGGTCTGGGGCCAGAGGCAGAAGGTGCATTGCGCGGGGCAGCCGCGGGTGGAGTAGAGCGAGATGTAGGGATGGAGCAGGAACGGGACGTTGTAGCGGGTGACGTCCATGTCGCGCTTGTAGATTTTGGTGGCCCAGGGCATGGCGTCGAGGTCTTCGACCTGGGGGCGGTCGGGATTGTGCTGAATGACGCCGTTGGAGTCCTTGTAGCTGATGCCGAGGATTTCGTTGAGGGGTTTGCCGTTGGCGTACTCGACGACGGAGAAATCGAACTCGCGGCGGCAGACGAAGTCTAGGACTTCGCACTCGTTCAAAGCGCGATCGGGATCTGTTGTTACTGGAGGGCCGACGAAGGCGATCTTGATGGAGGGATTGGCGTTCTTGATTGCGCGGGCGAGGCCGTGGTCGCCGGTCCAGCCTACGGTCGAAGTAAAGAGGACGAGGAACTCGTAGCCCTTCGCGATTTCAATGGTCTCGTCCGCGGAGACGTGATGGGGCGGGGCATCGAGAAGCTTCGAGCCTTCGAGCATGCCGGCGGGATAGGCGAGCCAGACGGGGTACCAGTAGGACTCGATCTCGCGGGTGGCGGGCCAACGGGAGCTGGCGCCGCCGTCGAAGTTTTCGAAGGAGGGCGGATTCAGGAAGAGCGTTTTGAGCGGCATAATATAACCCCCATTTTACCATTCAGCAACAGGGTTAAGTGGCTTTTCTGGAGTTCCGTTGCTGGTTCGACGGGGTTGCCTGGGCAGGCATTTTCTTCATTTCAAAAGCGGTTTTCAGATGGGATGTACCCGACGGCAACAGCAGGTTCTCCGCCTGCGATGAAGGATGAGAGAGCAAAGACTCTGGATTGTCCCGGGCGTAACGACCTATCGGCGTAAAGTTGGCGGCGAAAAGGGAGGACATTTTTGTAGGGGGATGGATTTCTTCGGGGTCCTTCGACTGCGGTGGGCGCAAACCGCGCCCAACTCCGCTCAGGATGACGGATTTTTCTCTACTCTATGCTCACCATGAGAGATTTTTCTCTGCTCTACGCTCAGGGTGACAAACTGTTTCCTACTCTCCGCTCAGAATGACAGGCTTTTTGGGATTTCAATAACCTAGCTTCGAGCGTTATGTCGATACGGTCTAGGGCTTCGCGGGCTGGACGTGCACGGGCTGACCGATCCAGGCTTCGAGCTCGCCGGCGGCCCGCATGAGATTGATTTCGGCTTGCTGGGCCTCAAAGTTGGCGTTGAGAAGGGCGACGAATTTTTCGCGTTCGGCGATGCGCGCAGTCTGCTCGTCTTTGGGAGTCATCTGCGGGGCGGAGAGATCGCCGCTGCCGGTTTTCAATTGGACGAGGAGAACATCGAGCTGCTGTTGCGCGAGTTGTCGATCGAGAGTGGCGATCTCGGCGCGGGTGGAGAGCTCGGCTGCGGTATGGCGGGCGCGGAAAAGGCTATCGAAAAACTGATCGCGGAGGCTATCTGCATCGTGTTGGGCATGGGCAGCGTCGGCGGCGGCCTCGCGGGCGCGGGCCTGATGAGCCTTGTCGTAGAGGGGAACGGTAATCTGCACGCCGACCGCGGCATTGTTCTGCTGGAAGCGGAAGTAGTAGTCCTGGAGGTTGTTGAACTTTGCGAACCGGCTGTACTGCCCGTCGAAGCTGATTTGCGGTCTCCAGAGATAGCGGGCTTCTCCGAAGGCGGTTTCGCGTTTGGAGCGGGCGATGGCGTAGGCGGAGTCGACGGCGGGGCTGGTGACGAGAGCGGTTCCGGGGAGGTCTGGGGTGATCGGAGGAAAGGCGGGCACGCTATCGTTGGCGATACTGAGTCCTTGAGCGGGCAGGCCGATGAGGCGGGCGAGATGGGCCTGGTCGGCGGTGGTTTCGTCTTCGGCGCGGAGGCGGGCGAGGCGGATCTGCGCCGCGGTGAGGCGGGAGGTGGTGAGGTCGATGGCAGTATCCTGGCCGGCGTCGAGACGCTCCTGAACGATGGTTACCAGAGCGTCGGCAAAACTCTGCTGCTGCTGGAGCGCAGTCTGACGCTGCATGTCGCGGTCGAGCGCGAGGTAGGTGACCGCGGTGTCTTCGGCTACACCTTCGCGGATGTCCTTGAGATTGAGATTGGCTGCATCGAATGAGGCGCGGGCGGCGCGGAGATAATCGCGCTGCGAATAGCTGAACACCAGCGACTGCGCGTTGATATTGAAGATCGAGGGCTGGCCGAGAGGGAAGCCGTAGGAGGGTGGACCGAGACCGGAGCCGCCGGTGATGGAGGGAATGTAGGCGTCGCGAAGTTGCTGGATAGCGGCGAGGGCTTTATCAACATCGGCCTGAGCGGCAAGCACCCTGGGATTGCTTTTGAGGGCGAGGCTAATCGCGGTTGAGAACGAGATCTGGGCACAAGCGGGCGCGACCGCAAAGGCGAACGCAGAACACGCGAGAGAGAGGCGAAGAAGACGAATCATACGTCCTGAAGCGTTCCTTGAGAGCGGCTAGAGATCATGGTATCGCCTTTTACCTACGAACCCTGCCGCATCGCTTTGCGCGCAGGTGCATAGTTCGGTGCAAGGGCCAGGGCAGCTGCGTATTCGCGATGCGCGCCGGCAGAGTCGCCGTGTTGAGAGAGGAGCTCGCCCAGCTGGACGTGGACCTTAAATGCAGGAGCGGCGTCGGTCTTGTCTGAGGAGGAGAGATAAGTGCGGAGGAGGGTCTCGGCGAGTTCAGGGGAACGATGGGCGCCGATGAGAATGCTGGCAGCATCGACGATGGCGGGGCCTTTGCGGCGGTCGATGTTGACTGCGGTCTCTAGAGCGCTGAGCATCTTGTCCGGTTGATTGTGCCGTTGATAAAAGAAGCCGAGATCGACATAGGCCTCCGGCGTCTTGCCGGTGGCGGCGGCGTTCACAAATTCGCTTTCGGCGGTGCTTAGATCTTTTTTCTTTTCGGCGATGAGGGCGAGCAGACGGTGAGCCTGGCCGGCGAAGCGCGGCTGCATTTTCCGGGCAAGCGCCTGGGCTTTATCGAGGCCTCCGCCGATGAGAGCGGGTGCGGCGACGTAGAACTCCCCGAGATCGCTCATCGCGTGGATATTCTCCGGATCGAGCTCGACGGCGCGCTCGAAGGCGGTGCGAACCTTGATGGCGAGACTGAGAGCGGCGAGGGGGTTGGCGCGAGAGGCCTTGAATCCGTAGGCGCGGCCCAGCCACATCTGACTGTCGCTTGAGGAAGGCGCGCCGGATACGGCAAGTTCGCACTCGTGGATGGCATTGTCCGCGATGTTCTGAGAGTAGTAGACGCGGCAGAGAATCAGGTGAGCCTGGGCATCGCCTGGCTGCGCGGCGAGTACATCGTGAAGGCTGGCGAGCGCTTCGTCGACACGCCCCTGCTGGAGAAGATTATTGGCCTGGGTTGTATCGGCCAAAAGAAGGCGAACACTTAAGAGAAAAAGAAGACAAAGCGCGATGCGGATGCGGGCCGGAGGTATCGTGATGGACATGATTAGTCGACTATTTTGACCGAAACTCCATTGGAGAGCTCACGGTTGTTGATAGCGTTCAAGGCTACGGTGTCCTTCTCCGTGAGACCGCCGGTAATTTCAGCGCGAGTGAGATTGACGAGGCCGACCTGAACCGGCGTTCGGACAAGTTTGTTGTTGACGACGCGATAGACGAAATCTCCGCCCTCGGTGTGGAGGGCTTCGCGAGGGACGCTGAGCGCGTTGGTTCGCTGCGCGGTGGTTACGGTGACAACGACATTGGTGTTGGGCAGCAGGTCGCCGCGTGCGTCATCGACGGTGACGATGCACTCGCCGACGTAACGAGTGCCATAGGTGATGACGCTGGTGGGGGCGACGCTGATGTGTCCATGCCAGGTCTGGTTCGGTTTTGCGTCCCATGCGATTTTGACGGCCTGGCCGACGGCGAGTTTGCCGATTTCGGGTTCGTCGAAGTAGGCGTGAATCTGAATCTTGTTGAGGTCGGCGACGGCAACCAGGGTTTCGCCGGCGGAGACGAAATCGTAGGTGGAGACGGGGGTGGAGTAGACGGTGCCGGCTTTGGGTGTGCGGATGTTGAAGCTGTCGTAGCTGCTCTGCGCGGCGGCGAGAGCGGCTCTGGCGTCGTTGACCTGTGCTTCGACGCGGGCCTTGTCGGTTGGGCTGTAACGCTGGGTGCTGCGAAGTTGAAAGCTCTGCACGGAGCTATTGGCGGTCTGCAGGCGCTGTTCGGCGGCGATGACTTCACTGGCTGAGGCTGCGCCTCTCTGCTCGAGCTGTTTGAGAGCGGCGAGATCTTTTGTGGCCTGCTGCTGTTGTTGCTGGGCGCGCGCGAGGTCTGAAGTCAGGGTGATGTGCTCTTCCTGAGAGCCGCCCTGTTCCAGGTCGTGGAGGGTGGCTTCGGCGGTGCGCAGGGTGGCGTTGGCTGTCGCGAGTTTGGCTACTATGTCGGAGTCGTCCATCTTGAGGAGAAGATCGCCGACTTTGACCTTTTGCAGGACCTTCACGTAGACCTTGGCGATAACACCGGGGGCGGGGGCGTAGGCCTGAAATTCGTCGATGGGCTCGACCTTTCCGGTGGTTGGGACGGAGCTTATGAGATTTTGACGAGAGACTGGGGCAACTCGAATTTCAAGGGTATCGCGAGCCGAGGAGCGGACGACGACGAAGACGAGGATAGCGACGACGAGAAAGATGGCCCAGAGCATGAAGGGATTGAGTCGTCTTGTCTCAGTGGTCGGCATCCGTCGGGCTACAGTATATAAGACGCCTCTGCACCAGAAACGAAGCAGAAAGTTTGGACCGCGAAGTAGTTACCCCGCAGTTGCGAGGGCGGCGGAGAAGAAAGGCACGGTGTTCCGATCTCTGGAGCACCGGCGCGCAGGTTGATTACGGCGGTTTCTTATGTCGAACGTATGTCGACCAATTCGAGTTCGAGGCCTGGGAACTGGGGATTGGTTTTGGCTTTGAGCCGGTAGACGGCATCGATTTGTGAGCCTTTGTCGAGCGACATTGCGAGACAGCGGGACGGCCAGTCGATGCTGCGGCTCCAGCCAAGCGCGCTTATGCGGAGAGGTTCTCCGGTCTTTTCGAGTTGAAGGCAGATGTGCTTCTCTTTGATGAAACGCACCGGCGCTGTGAGCGTGAGGCCACGAGTGACAAAGACCGGCTCGCGATTGCCGATGCCGAAGGGTTCGCAGCGGGTGATCCAATCGAAGAAACCTTGCGTGAGGTCGGCGAGAAGGACTTCCGCGTCGCAGTGCAGCGGAGGAAGCAGCATGGTTTCGGTGAGGCGGGTTGAGCCGTAGAGCTGCATTCGCTCGCGCAGGAGAGCCATTCGAGCAGAGGGCAGGGAGAATCCGACGGCGTGGGCGTGACCGCCGAAGCGGGTGAAGAGAGCCTCCGGGGTATCGGTGTCTCCGTGTACAGCGGTTAGGGCATTGAGCAGGTGAAAGCCATCGATGGAGCGGCCGGAGCCGTGAGCGTGGCCGTCTTCGTGGGTGAGGACGAGGGCGGGGCGGCCGGTGCGGTCGACGACGCGGGAGGCGAGGATGCCGAGGACGCCGCGATGCCAGGCGGGGTCGTCGAGGATGAGGCATTCGGCGAGAACACCGGCTCCGTTTTGCGGTTCGAGCTGGGCTTCGATTGCCTTGAGCGCCTCTGCTTCGGTGGCGCGGCGCTCGTCGTTGAGGCGATTGAGTTTTTCCGCGAGCTGAGTGGCGCGGATTGGGTCCCGGGTGAGGAAGAGCTCGACGACGTCACTGGCGATGTCCATTCGGCCGGCGGCGTTGATGCGCGGGGCAAGGCGGAAGCCGACTTCGGTTGCGGTGGGGGCGCGATTGATGGGGATCTGCGCTATTTGCATGAGAGCGCGGAGCCCGGGCTGGACCGGGTTGCGAAGCTCGCGCAGGCCGAGGGCGGCGATGACGCGGTTTTCTCCTTCGAGGGGAACGGAGTCCGCGATGGTGGCGATGGCGACGAGCTTGAGGAAGGAGGGAATGAGGCCGCGCTGGAGGCGGAGGAGCTGGGCTTCGGGGTCCGGCGAATTTTTTGCGTGGGCGAGCAGAAGCGCGTGGGCGAGCTTGAAGGCGACGGCGGCTCCGCAGAGTTGTTTGAAGGGGTAGGGGCAGGCGGCCTGGGCGGGGTTGAGGACGGCGACCGCTTCGGGAATGCCTGCGGCGATGTCGGGGAGGTGGTGATCGGTGACGATGAGGTCGATGCCGAGGGCTTTGGCTTCGGCGGCGGCGGCGAAGGCGCGGATGCCGGTGTCGACGCTGATGACGAGACGAATGCCGTTGGCGGCGGCTTGTCCGAGGACATTGGTCTGCATGCCGTAGCCTTCGCGGAGGCGGTGGGGGACGTGGTAGGTGACGTGGGCGGGTGTGTCCTTCGGGGCGATACGTTCGATGGCGGTCTTGAGGAGGACGGTGGCGGTGGTGCCGTCTACATCGTAGTCGCCGTAGATAAGGATGGGTTCGCGGGAGTGGACGGCTTTCTGGATGCGGGCTACGGCGAGGTCCATACCGAGCATGAGCATGGGGTCGTGGAGGTGGTCGATGGTGGGGTTGAGGAAGGCCTGGGCGGATGCGAGGTCAGCGATGCCTCGTGCGATCAGGAGGCTGGCGATGGCGTTTGGACAGCGGAGCTGCTGGGCGAGGCGCGTGGCCTGGGCGGTCTCGACGGTTTGGGTTATCCATTCGAATGGCTGCCGCAGCTGCTGCGGCGCGGCCTGGGCGTCGGACATTGTCTACTCGTCGCTGTCGCGGTGGTCGACGACGATGCCGCCGAGATCGGTGACGGTTTCCATGAGGTTCTGGAAGCTGTCGTACCATTCGGTGGCGACTTCGAAGAGGA
>DATAVY010000170.1:0-4466 GCA_036267495.1 Edaphobacter sp. | reverse complement strand
TTCCATAACGGCAACGCAAACGCCGGTGCGGCTTGCGAGATCGGAATGACGTGCGCAGGGAATATACCAGGGGTGATGCCGGGCGGCGAGGACACCTTCCAGAGCATCGGGATACCGTGGGGAAATTGCGCGAATACACCTTTCCGAATGTACAAGCACTACACCCAGGAAGGCGGCATCAGCACACCGTTCATTGCGTGCTGGCCGAAGGTGATTAAGCCAGCACACTCGCCGGTGCAGGCAGTCGGACACGAGACTGACCTGATGCCGACGTTTCTCGATGTGTCCGGCGCAGCTTACCCGGAGAAGGTTGTCGCAGGACCTATCCCGGCGCTTGTTGGGCAGAGTCTTACGCATGTGTTTTCCGGAGGAACGCGCAAGAGAAAACCTATTTACTGGGAGCACGAAGGAAATAAGGCAGTTCGAGACGGTAAATGGAAGCTCGTGTCGCGCTTCCCGGATAGTTGGGAGTTATACGACATGGAGGCCGATCGCACCGAATTACATGACCTCGCCGCAGCCCAACCCGAACGCGCAAAATCCATGGCCGCGATGTGGGATTCGTGGGCAAAGGAGATCGGCGTTCAACCCTGGCCAATGCCACAAACGCCGCCGGGCGACCGCACAGGCAAACTGGGGGTTCCACCCTACCTGCGAAAGTATCAGGCCGGCAGTGAGTGATTAGCGACGCCTTGAACGCGACGATTCTTTTCCATCTGAATGGTGCGCCAGCTGCCACGGAATGCCTGCCGAAGGTCTGGTGCCGAACCGATTCAAACAATCTCACGCAGAAGTTGCGGCCTCGAACTGGCGAGGCTCACGATCAATTCTCCGAATAGCGTATTTGCCCACGCGAACCAGGGGCGGGTGAAATCCGACGGATTATTCGCGTCGAAGGACTCGTGGATGAAATTCGTGCCTGCGGTCGTATCACGCAGCCAATGCAAACACTGCACAGTCTCGCGGTCATCGGTCGAGGTGAGCGCTCGCAGGACGATCCCCATGGGCCAGATCTTCCCGCTGCCGGTGTGCGGACTTCCTGAGCCTTGCGCAGCAGAGCCTTTGAAGAAATAAGGATTGGAGCCGCTGAGGACGAATTGGCGCGTGCGCTGATAAAGAGCGTCGCGCATATCGCAGCAGCCGAGATAAGGGAGGCTGAGGAGACCGGGCGCGTTGGCATCGTCCATCATTAGAGTGTTGCCGTAACCATCGACTTCATAAGCCCAGATTTGCCCAAAGACAGGGTGCTGTACGATTCCATATTTCTGGACGGCGGCGCTCACAGTTCTGCGGAGAGCCTCAGACTCTGCGGCGAGATCGCTGTCAGAAACGGCTGTTGCGAGCTCCTGAAGTTGTTTGAGCGATTGGATGGCGAAAAGATTGGCGGGCACAAACAGGGGATAGATGCAGCTATCGTCCGATGGGCGAAAGGTGGAGAAGATCATTCCCACAGGTCGCGCGGGATTGCCGAACCCGCCGAGCGGAACAGTGTCGTAAGGGTTCGAGGTGGCGCGCATGAACGAGTAGGGACCGCTGCCGGTGAGCCGCTGCTGTTCGCGGAACGTCTGAAGGATGCTTCGCGCGGCCGCTTTCCACTCCGAGTCGAAGGGGCTGGTGTCCCCGGTGGCGCACCAGTATCCATGCGCAAGGCGGATTACGTAACAGAGAGAATCGATCTCCCACTTGCGCTCTGCAACGCCGGGCTTCATCACCGTCTTGTCGTGGACGGCCCATTCCAGCGGAGGGTCGGAAGAATTTCGCGTAAACGCATTCGCGTAAGGATCGACAAGGACCATGCGCGTCTGACGCCGCACGAGACCCTGAACGAGGTCGGCCAAGGCGGGGTCCTGCCGGAGAAAGGGAAGATAAGGATGCACCTGGGCAGAGGAGTCGCGCAGCCACATCGCATCGATGTCGCCAGTGATCACGAAGGTGTCCGGATGGCCATTATGGGAGCCCCGAAACACGGTGGTGTCCAGTGTGTTCGGAAGGCAGCGCTCGAACATGGAGCGAAGGACCGGGTCGGAAATCTGACGACTGATCCGCGTGATCACAGACTCGATTGCGGAACTGGTGAATCTGCGGTCAGCCGGTGCGGGACGGCCTCCGGCGATGTTCCAGGGAAGAGCGGAAAGACGTGCGGGAAGAGCGGATGTGATGCAGGCCGCAAGACCAGCGCGCAAAACAGAACGACGCGTGGGAAGTGTAGCCGGGGAGATGGGATTTTGCGGCATTAGTGAGTGGACTCCGATTGGATTTGCAGTGCGGCGACGAGGGCGTCGAGGGCGGAGCTTTGAGTAGACGCATTCGCTTTGCCCGGTGGGCCGGACCAGACGCCGCCAAGTGCATGGTCGGGCGCCTGATCATTGTTCAAGATGCTTTCCGCGCCGACGGCAATGAAATGGCGATATCGTTCTTCGGGCCGGCGTTGATTGAGCAGCGCCAGGTTGCGAACAAAAATGCCCTTGAACTGCGTTCCGTCTGCGCCGCACTTTGGCTCGCAGGGGTCATGGAGGATTCCGTTCGCGTCTGTAAGATTGCGACTTGCCGCATCGGCAATGTGGCGGCCGTCGCGCAGCAGGGGAGCGCTATGACCGAGGCGCGAGAGCTCGGCCAATCCTCCAAGGACGACTCCTTGGTTGTAGCTCCATCTCGTGCGATGGTTGTCTTTGCAGGCCGAGGTGATGCCGTCGCTGATAAGGTGGTTGCGCTCGATCATGCCTGAATGCCGAAACCACTTCCATTCGCGCCGGGCCCAGAGAGTGTATAGCGCGCGCTGGGCCGGATCTCCCGCGCGGTTGGCGAGGTGCGCGGCCACGCTGAGAAAGAGTTCATTGGCGATTGCATTTTTGTAGTCGAGCTTTTTGCGCCACCATAGGCCGCCGCCGCAGGTGTTGTCCCAGCCTCCAGCCATATCGGAAAAAATGGAGGAAGCGGCAACTAGATACCGCTGATCTCCGGTCAGATCGTAGGCGTCGATCCAAGCAAGTGCCCACCAGCCCTCGTCGTCATAGTAGGCGTTCAGGAATCCGCTATGAACATTGGCATCGTAGGCTCGGGCGATGACCGGGTCATATTCGCGGTTATGAGTGACGCTCGCATAATCGATGAGGGCGGTGAGAGCGTTGGCGGAGTTCCACCAACCTGTGCTGTTCCAGAGTCCGGTTTGCGGGTCATACCACGACTGCAACCGGTTGACGGCAAGCCGCGCCTCATGCGGCAAGGCGGAGCCCGAAACAGCGGTTTGGGAAACTGCGAAGAGTGGAGTGAGAAGAAAAATACAGCACGCGAGCCAGAGTCTTCCCATGACAACGATTACATCATATGCTGGAAGCGGTGACAGATAGACAATGATGCTTTTTCCCGGAAGCTGAAAGCATCATTAAAAAGCGAGATTTAGCTGTGTCCAATTTCCGCCGTTCGGTCTGGTTCTCTCGGCCTTAACGATCGGCTACGACCTGGGAGCGCTTCCGGCGAAGGAGAAAACGCACGATGGATCGTCGTAAATTTCTAGGTTTAATGTCTTCCGGTGTTGTTGCTACAAAACAGGCCGGGGCGCTTTCATTGTCGTCGCTGGGTAAGCAGTCTGCGAAGGCACCGGTGAAGCGGCGCAATAACAAGCGGCGGCCGAACGTGATTCTGATGATTTGTGATGACTTGGGATTTGGAGATCTTGGGTGCTATGGGTCAAAGCTTCCTACTCCAAACCTGGACAAAATGGCGATGGAGGGTAGGCGGTTTACGCGGTTCAATGCGGGACATGCGCTTTGCTCGGCTTCACGGGCGGCATTGCTGACGGGCCGGTATGGAACACGGTGTAATACCACGGGCGCCTTCGGGCCGCACTCTAAGACCGGAACGTCGCTGGATGAGACGTTGATGTCGAACTTGTTTCACGATGCCGGCTATAGGACGAAAGCGATAGGGAAGTGGCACCTCGGAAATGCACCAGGGTATCTTCCGACGAACCGCGGGTTTGACTCGTTTTATGGCGTGCCGTACAGCGTGGATATGTATCCGATGCCACTGATGCGTGACACAACGATTCTGGAGCCGGAGGCCAATCGCGAGCTGCTGACGCCTGAGTATACGAAAGAGGCAGTGAAGTATATCGAGGAGAGTAAAGACGCTCCGTTTTTTCTGTATCTCGCGTTTTCCTATCCTCATGATCCCCCGCAGGCCTCGGACAAATTCAAAGGCAAGAGTGGGGCGGGCGATCAAGGGGACTCGATTGCGGAGATCGACTGGAGCGTGGGTGAGATCCTGCGCACAGTGGAGCGTGCGGGAATCGAAGGTGACACGTTGATTATGTTCACCAGCGATCATGGACCCTGGTATCAGGGCTGCCCGGGGTTGCTACGTGGGAGGAAGGCGTCGACGTTCGAGGGTGGATTTCGTGTTCCGCTGATTGCGCGATGGCCCGGCACGGTGGAAGCCGATACGGTGGTGGAAGTACCGTGCCTGAA
>DATAVY010000169.1:0-2743 GCA_036267495.1 Edaphobacter sp. | reverse complement strand
GCACGGTCCAGGGCCCAGGGTCCAGCGGGTGAAGCGCTTGTGGATCTTCACGGGTGGCTGGGTGGTCCGCTAAAAGGGAAAGGCTGCCGGGCGATGTCGCCTGCGGCAGCCTTCTGAGTTTTACTTCTACTTCTAGTCTAACACATTGAGCGAAATTATCATGTCGCGATTTTTCCACGAATTTTCGCTTTGGTTTGTATGAGTTATGGGTTTTCCACCGATTTTGGGACTTGACAGGATTTTTGCGGCGGAAATCGGCTGGCAACAAGAGAAGGAAGTTCTGGGTGATGGCGGGAGCGGTTGACTCTTCTGAAAAGACAGAGATGATCCGACGGACGATGGAGGAGATGGGATTCAGTTATCTGCCGTTTGATGCCGGCGCGGTTAAACCATTCAGCTGGCTGCGAGCCAAGAAGAAGCTGAAGGCCGCGGATGCAATTCATCTTGCGTCCGCGGCATCTGCGGGCATCGATCTGTTTCTTACCGGTGACAAGCAGTTAATGGGACTGGATATTCCGGGGATCCAGTTCATCGCCGACTTCAACACGCCGTTGCTGTAGGCGGGCGTCTGCTCATGACTTGCCCGCCTGGGTTGCAGGAGCGCAGCAACCGGGAGCGCAGCAGGGTTCGGGCTTGGTGGCGCGGATGAATGCGCTGAGGAATTTTCCATCGACCTGGGGCGCGATGGCGTTGACGTCGACGCCGGATTCGGTGAGGAACTGGCGCGCGTCTTCGATGTCGTAGGTGCGTGTGATCTCGAAGGAGATGTTGGTGAAGCCGGCAGCTTCGAGTTTGTGCTGATACACCGTCTGCTCGAGCGCGCCGGCGATGCAGCCGACCCAAAGCAACATGCTCTTGCGAACTTCATCCGGGACTTCGCCGAGTACGACGACGTCCGAGACGGCGAAGCGGCCACCGGGACGAAGAACGCGATGGGCTTCGGCGAGAACGCGATCTTTGTCAGGTGAGAGATTGATGACGCAGTTGGAAATGATGACGTCGACGGAGTTGTCGGGCAGGGGAACGTGCTCGATCTGGCCTTTGAGGAATTCAACATTGGTCACGCCAGCCTGTCGCTGGTTCTGGCGTGCGAGCTCGAGCATTTCGTCGGTCATGTCCAGGCCGTAGGCCTTGCCTGTGGGGCCGACGCGCTTTGCGGAGAGAAGGATGTCGATGCCGCCGCCGGAGCCGAGGTCGAGGACGGTTTCGCCGGGGCGCAGGTCGATGAGAGCGGTTGGATTGCCGCAGCCGAGCGAGGCGAGGACGGCGTTCTCAGGAAGCGAGCCTTGCTGGTCCGCAGTGTAGAGATTTTTGGTGATGGGGTCGCAGCAGCGAAGCTCCGGGCTGCAGCATGCGGCGGTTCCTGTGGCGGCTACGTTGTTGGCGATCGAACCGTACTTTTCGCGGACTGCGGTATGTGTGCTCATGGAGCGCTCCTTACCTATGCGTTCTTACATATGCGTTAAAGCGAATGTAAGGCCAGCGCTTGTATATGTCAAGACGTATATATGGACAAACCTCGGCCAGGGCGCCGGGGTTTGTTGCGATGGAGCGGGGCGTCGCGTGGTCATACCCCGCTCATTGCGATGATGCGACGGTTGGAATCAGACGAGGCGCTTGCGCATTGCACCGGCGGCTCCGAAGAGGCCAAGGGCAAGCAGGGCGATGCTGGAGGGCTCGGGGACGGCAGAGGTAGCGGCGATCTGTTGCACACCGCTCTGGGTGGGACTATCGGCGAATATTCCACTGATGCCGATCTGGACTCCTGTACCGCTGCCAGCACCGCAGCCGCCGTCGTTACCGAAGCACAAGAAGGTGTCGCCCGGAGCGCCAAGACTAAAGAAGCTGGATGCGCCGCTGAAGTCGTAGAACAATCCGCTGGCGGTTGCGGTGAGGTCTGTCCCGGAGACTTCTGCCGGTGGGAAGCTGCCGCCCTGGGTGAAGCTGGCAGAGATGAGATCGGTGGATACGGTGAGGTCGTAGTTGAGGATGTCAGCGCTGGTGAGAGTTCCCAGATTGCCGTCTGTGGTTATGGTGCCTTGTGCGGAGAGGCCTGGAAAATTTTGGTTGACCGTATAGGTGATGGATGCAGCGAAGGCTGGTGAGCAAAGCAGGAAGGAAGCAAAGACCGTGGAGAGAAGTAAGCGCATAGGAGACCTCCCAGCAGGTTAGAAACGATGGCTACGAACTTACTACAGCGATTGCGTGCTGTTGTCACGGCGTTATGAATCGTAGAAGGACGTAACTCCGCGTTGGGCGATAACAACGGCGGAGCGGGTTATTCCCGCTCTATTTTCTGGCACCTGGTGGGGATCTGCGTGCGGATCAGCGCCGCTTTAATTTGGGCGCGGTCTTCCCGGTGGCCTGAGTTGGGGTTTGCGCGTTCGCGCTGGATGCGGCGGGAACGGTGGACGTGAGCGTGTAGAGCGGAGCGAACTGGGGCACGCCGGCATGTTGTCCGGCGACCCAGCGCAGTACGTAGACCTCGATGGGATCGGTGAGGGAGTGAGTGAGGCTGTTGGGAAAGACTTCGAAGATGGTGTGGGCGCCGAGGTCGCGATAGTAGTCGATGTCGGGTTCGAGCGTGACGCATTTCACACCATTGATCACTTTGCTGTCGGAATCCTTTTCGTGGAATGTGAGCTGGACGTTGGCTTCGCCGAACTGAATCTGCTTCCAACTGTTGGTGGCGCCGGGATGAAAGACCGCAGCGGCGGATTCCTGTGAGAAGAGCCCGTGGTTG
>DATAVY010000168.1:0-4718 GCA_036267495.1 Edaphobacter sp. | reverse complement strand
TGGCCATCACATCGTCATCGGCCACGCGCATCTTCAGCATCGTCCGGCTGCGCCAATATCCGCCCTCCATCACGATCAGGGCTGTCCCATCCAACACCTTGGTCCACCACTCCGAGCGCGAACGCACCAGCGTCAGCAGCGCATGCATCAACGCCACCGCGATGATCTGGCACAGCGCATTCGTCAGCGACGCCTCCGTCCCCACCATTCCCGTCAGCGTCAGGCCGCCCAGAAAGAACACCAGCACAAACTCAAACGGCGTCAACTGCTTTCCCGGCCGCCTCCCCACAATGCGCACGATGAACACCAGGAACAGGTACCCAAACAGCGCCCGCGCGATCGTCCACCATGCCACCATCGCTTCCTCTGACGGTCAACGTTCGCCGTTTTCCCTTGGATGCACCGCTCGAAAAACTACGCCCTGCCCCATCAAGCCGGCATATAGTCCCCTCAAAACGAACGCCCGGCATCGCGATTCCCATGAAAATTTAATCAAGGCCCGCCCGCCTGCACACCGCATGACAACTCCGTAACGCCCGCATGCGATACTCTCCGCCACCATGCGCCGCGGCCTCAGCTCGTTCTTGTTCCTATTCGCACTGACTTCCGTCATCGCCGCGCAACAAGCCGCCCAGCAACGAACCCAGCCACCCGCCGCACAATTCGTAGGCTCCGCCTCCTGCCGCTCCTGCCACACCGCGCAATACGACGGCTGGAAGCAAACCCGCATGGCCAACGTCATCCGCTCGCCCAAAGAGCACCCCGACGCTGTCCTCGGCGACTTCAGCACACCCAACCCACTCGTCACCTTCACGCTCGACCAGGTCGCCTTCGTCTATGGCAGCCGCTACAAGCAGCGCTACTTCACCAAAATCGGCGACGACTACATCGTCCAGCCCGCTCAATGGGACATCGCCAAAAAACGCTGGCTCCCCTACCACGTCGAGAAGGGCACCGACTGGTGGGCGCCTCTCTACCCCGACTCCAACATGCAGCGCCCCACCGGCCCCCTCTGCGACGGCTGCCACTCCGTCAACTACAACATCTCGACCCACCAGGTCACCGAGTGGAACGTCGGCTGCGAAAAGTGTCACGGCCCCGGCAGCCTGCACGTCGCGCACCCAACGAAAGACAACATCGTGAACCCCGCGCGCCTCTCTGCCTTCGACGGCAACGACACCTGCATCCAGTGCCACAGCCAGGGCCGCCCGCTCTCCAACCCCATCGCCGGCAAATACTACGACTGGCCCGTCGGCTACGTCCCCGGCAAACGCCTCGCCGACTTCTGGCGCCTCGAAGACCTCAAGCCTGGCACCACCGACTTCCTGCAGTTCGCCGACCTCACCGCCCACAAAAATCGCATGCAGGGCAACGACTTCGTGCAGAGCAACATGTACCACCGCCAAATCCGCTGCTTCGACTGCCACCAGGTTCACAGCCCGCAGAACACCTCCAACCTCGTCGCCGTCGGCAACGCGCTCTGCCTCAACTGCCACACGCCCGACAACCCCGCCGGCCTCAAGGGCACTGTCTCCGAGCACACCCACCACGCCGCCAACAGCCCCGGCAGCCAGTGCACCGCCTGCCACATGCCGCTCATCGAGCAGACCATCAAAGACAACTACGTCGCCGCGCACACCTTTCGCTTCATCTCTCCCCTCGCCACCGAGCAGTCCGGCATCCCCAACCCCTGCACCTCCTGCCACACCGGCAAGTCCACCACCTGGGCCCTCGACCAGCTCCGCTCCTGGTCCACCACCTCCCCTTGGCGCGTCGTCGATTAGCCCTCACTTGTCCTCGCCTTTACGCTTGCACGTCAGCCGCTCCGAACCACAATCAGCGCATCTCCGAGACCTGCTCCCCCGAGTCCCCCGCCCGAAAGTCCACTCACCACCTGCTGTGTTCCTCACGGCTAGCAACTGTAGGGTTCGCACGCATCGTGCGAATGTTTTTTCGTAGAGATCGATTCGCGGGACCTACACGGACGCGGCGAGGAAGATCGGCTTCACCATCGCTTCAATCCTGGCAGCCATTTCCTCAGCCGGAATGCGGTCGGGAGTCTGATGCCACCGTCGCGCCGCCCCGAAGATGGCCCACGCCGCCGTAGTTGCAAGCAGCTTTGCATCAACGCCCGGTGCGGCCGCATGCCTCTTGGCACCTTCCTCGAACATGCCCTCCACCGCCGGTATGATCGAACCCTCCAGCGGCATTCTCGCCAACTGGGAAGGGCACCCCGCAGTCTCGGCCAGATAATCGCAGACGCCCAGCGCAATCGCTCGCAGCGCGCCGTCGCAGTCCGTGAAGGAAAGGCCGCGGCGCGCAATCAAATCGTGGAAGCGAGCGGCTGTCATCGCCTGCAGCAGGGCATTCTTGTCCGAGTAATGGAGATAAAACGTAGCCCGGTTCAGGGTGGCTTCGTCGGCAATCTCCTGGATGGAGATGTCGTCGAACTCCTTGCGGTTCAATAACCTGAGCAGTGCCTCCATCAACATCTGACGGCTGCGGAGAACGCGCGGATCCGTGCTCTCCACCGTATTGCCGGGTTGGACCGCGGTTGCCATCGACTCCAGCATAGCCCCTTCTGCTGCATTAGATGTTTAGACGACATCTGTCGATTTATTTGAATCAACATATGTCGATTACACATCAACTGTCGCATAGGAGATTTTCTTATGCCCACACTTCTTCACATCGACTCCAGTCCTCTCTACGGGCGATCCGTCTCGCGCCAGCTTACCGGTGCGTTCGTTACCGAATGGGAGTCTTCGCACTCCGGCGGAACGGTCCTCGACCGCGACCTGAACGCCACCCCCATCCCGCCCGTCACCGCCGAATGGGTCGGCGCCGCCTACACCCCGGAAGACGCGCGCACTCCGCAACAGAAGGAAGTGCTCGCCCTCTCGGACACCCTGTTTTCCGAACTGGAGCAGGCGGACGAGTACGTCTTCGGCGTGCCGATGCACAACTTCGGTGTGCCCTCGGTGCTGAAGCTCTGGATCGACCAGATCGCCCGCGTTGGCAAGGCCTTTGCCTACGTGAATGGAGCGCCCAGGGGCCTGATCACGGGCAAGAAAGCCACGTTCATCATCGCGACCGGCGGGATCTACGATCCGCAGACGCAGATGGCGTCTTTCAACTTTGTCGAGCCCTACCTCCGGTCGGTCTTCGGCTTCCTCGGCGTGACCGACGTGACCTTCCTCACCGCAGGTGGAACGGCGTCACTCAACCACGGGCAGGACCGCGACGCGTTTCTCGCACCGCATCTTCACACCGTGCAAACGCACGCGCATGCGGTCTAAGGGAGACGACCTATGAAGATTGTTTCCCTCATTGCACGCTACCTGCTGGGGCTGATGTTTACGGTCTTTGGCCTGAACGGATTTCTCAACTTCATCCATCAGCCGCCCCCCGCCAACCCGCTTGCGATCCAGTTCTTTGTCGCCATCGCCGTGTCGCATTTCGCCGCGTTCTTCTTCGCCGCACAGTTGATCGGCGGCCTGCTGTTGCTTTCGGGCTACTTCGTGCCGCTCGCGCTCACAGTGCTTGCGGCGGAGCTTTACAACATCCTCGCGTTTCATCTGACGCTGGCGCCGGCGAGCATTGCTCCAGCACTGCTGGCAGCGGTGCTCTGGGTGCTGGTCTTTCTGCAATACCGCCCCAGCTTCAAGGATGTCCTGGCCGCGAAACCTGCGGTGCAGGAATAAATCCGCTTCGCGGCGGGGAGCATCGTGCCTCCCCGCTGCGGAACATTTTCGGCCCCGACGCCATGGGCTCGCGACAAGCCGCTCCAAAATTCCTATCAAGCCCCCCGCCCGGTGGAAAACCCCGCAAACTACTGAAGCCAAAGCCAAAACTCCTGGAAAAGTCGGGACATGTTAATTCCACTCCATTCGCTAGAATAGAAATAGAAGAAAAGTTTGAAGGCTGCCTTGGGCGACATCCGCCCGGCAGCCTTTTCGTTTCAGTGCCCCACGTAGCCGTGGCGATCTCTGCGTATTTCCTTTGCGCCCTTTGCGTTAGAGTTTTCCTCTCAACCAACCGAATACCGCTCAAACCGCCGCAAATTATTCCATCCAGAGACTTTCCCCATTAAATCTCTGAAATCAATACTTTGCAACCATCCCTAACCCATAACCCCAACAAAACAAAGATCGAGGCGAAAACACCGGGGGAAGGGGTGGCCCACCCTTGTATTCTCATCAGAGCGCATGAAGCGAGTCCTCACCGCAATCGTCCTCATCGTCCTCGTCGGCCTGCTCATCTTCCTCGGCAAGCTCTGGATGGTCACCCTCTTCGCCGCGCTGGTCGCCATGCTCGCCGCGCTCGAGTTCCGCCAGCTCTCCGCTTCCGGCGGCAACCCGATCCCGCTCTGGTGGACCGTCTTCGCCATCATCCTCTTCTTCCTCGCGACCTTCCTTCGTCCGCAGGACACCATCACCGGGGTCGTCTTCTCCGCGCTTCTGCTCTTCGCCTGGAACACCTTCCGCACGCCGCTCGCCCGCGTCCTGCCCGAGACCGCCGCAGGCCTGCTTCTGCTCGTCTACATCGCCTATCCGCTCACGCTCATCCCGCTCATTTGGAACCGCGAGCAGGGTGACGGAACCGTCCTCGTCCTCTTCCTCTTCCTCTGCGTCTGGTCCGGAGACATCGCCGCCCTCTACGTCGGCAAGCGCTTCGGCCGCCGCAAGCTCGCCCCTGAGCTCTCCCCCAACAAGACC
>DATAVY010000167.1:0-20498 GCA_036267495.1 Edaphobacter sp. | reverse complement strand
GATTCTGATCGTTTTCTACTTGCACTCTCTCAGGTCGCAAACAAGCGGCTGACCTATGCAGAACTGACAGGGAAGACGGAAAGACCGACCTTCTAATCCTTATCGGGGGAAGCGAGGGCGGAAGCCACAGATTTAGGTTTGCGTCCGCGCTTTTGGGGAACCAAGGGAGTTACCTTGTCCTCTGCCAAAAGACGCTTCAAATCAGCCTTAGATACCCGCATTGCTTGTCGCAGTGCGTCATTAAACCGTAGCATTTCGGGAGATTCAGACTTTTTTTCAACATTCATTGTGTGTCCCTATTTATTTTGAAAGAACTCTTTGAAAACATTGGGCAGTTCCACTGTAGAATGCACACATGATGTCAAGAGCTATAGCCGGACCCGAAGCTAAGGTCTAACAGCGGGGCAAGGCGATAACTTCAAAAAGAGTAGGCTCCCCTCGCGAGGGAGCCAGACTCGGTGTTTAGACCAATCCACAATCAACTTCAACCAACCTCCGGTCACGCTACAACGTGACCGGATTCCTTTTTGCTACGACAACTGACTAAACAACTCGCTTGACTTCAAACTTGATCAATCCCTGTCTGAATACATGCACAATGCGTTGCCAAACAAGTGTCAATCGTGGAATGACAGTTACTAACAAAATGTTATCACCAATACCTATATTATATGGATACATTATAGGTACATTGTGGACACAACGTAGGTATGTTGTGAACACAATCGATGCAGCTTTATGCGGTCATGGCTGCGGAATCACCGCCGAGTTGTCAAAGACCAAATTCAAACCCGTTTGGGTAAGCCTTCTCTATTAGTACCGGGGCTTTTGCTTTAGAAAGAGCAGTTTAAGACCAATGGGGTTGGTGAAGGAATACTAGCAAGCCATTGAAAACCCAACTATTGGCACAAGGGTCCACCAGCAACCCCTTATTTTGCAATATTTTGGATTTAAGCTATTTGTTATGAATATTTTACAGCCATCGACGAGCCGTAAATTATTGATTATAGGGTATTTGCGCGCGGGCAATGGGGGGTACCCCAGCCCGGACACCCACCCCTACTGGTTTACGCCACTCGCCAGGAAACCACCGTCAACCACAAGGATCTCGCCCGTGACAAATGCCGAAGCATCGCTCGCCAGAAAGATCGCCGACCCTACCAGTTCCTGGGTCTTTCCGAACCGGCCCATAGGAGTCCGCATCAGCAGCTCCTTGCCCCGGTCGCTCTCATCCAGCAGCTTCTGGTTCAACGCGGTCCGGAAGACCCCCGGCGCAATCGCATTCACCGTCACCCCGTGCGAGCTCCACTCCACCGCCAGCGACTTTGTCAAAGCTCCAACCGCAGCTTTGCTCGCCGCATACGCTGTCACTTCCTTCAAACTCACAAACGTATTCAGCGAAGCGATGTTGATGATCCGCCCATATCCGCGCTCGAGCATATGCTTGCCAAAGATCTGGCACGCTCGTAGCGTCCCGGTTACATTCGTATCCATGATGCCGTCCCACGTCTCCTCAGAGACTGTCAGCGTCGGCTCCCGCTTGATCTTGCCCGCGCAGTTGATCAGGATATCGACCTTCCCGAACTCCTTCACCGTCCCCTCCAGCAGCTTCTCGAGCGTAGCGCGGTCCGCCACGTCCGAAGTCAGCCTCAGTGCTCTTCGACCCGTGGCTTCGATCGCCTTCGCAGCTTCGTCCACCTGCTCCTGCCGCCGGGAGCTCGCCACCACATCGGCGCCGGCCTCCGCCAGCCCAATCGCCATCGCCAATCCAATACCCGAGGTCCCACCCACCACCACAGCCGATTTACCGCTCAGACCAAACAACGGATGCCCCATGAAAAATCCTCTCTCTTACTTCGAAATCTGCCGTGTTGCCACATCCTGCACCGCCAGAACATTCTCCAGCAGGTGGTCTACAATCTCCTCCGGCGGACGGTCGTTCACAATCCGAAAAGCATCCGTCGGCCTCTCCAGAGTCGCCAACTGACTGTCCAGGAGCATCGGATTCATATACTCATGCTTCCGCGTCGCCAGCCGCTTCGCAATCAACTCCTTCGCTCCATCGAGAAATATAAATTGGATATGAGTCGGAGCAATGCCGGCCTCCAGCGTCTCATGATACTTCGCCTTCAACGCCGAACACGCCAGAACTCCATTGCTTCCCTCCTCGTCCCATCGCCTCAGCAGACTGTTCAGGGCCTGCAGCCAGGGAGCCCGGTCCTCATCCGTCAGCGGACGCCCAGCCGCCATCTTCTGCTTGGAATCCGGCGAAAAGAAATCATCAGCGTCGGCAAAAATCCATCCCATTCGCTCAGCAAGAAGTTTGCCGATCGTGGTCTTTCCGGATCCGCTCACGCCCATCACAACCACAATCATTCCCGCTCCCGCTAACGCTGAATTCGCGCCGACCCTCCGGCCGCAAAAGCCCGGACCTGATCGACCGTCGCCATCGTCGTATCGCCGGGAAAGGTCGTCATCAACGCGCCATGGGCCCATCCAAGCCGGATCGCCTCCTCAGGCGTCTCCCCGTTCAAGAGTCCATAGATAAACCCGGAGGCAAACCCGTCGCCGCCACCAACCCGGTCATGCACATGCAACTCGGCGGTGGGCGCATACACCGCCTTGCCGTTCACCCAAGCCACCGCGCTCCAGCTGTGACGGTTCGTCGAATGAACCTCTCTCAATGTTGTCGCAACAACTTTGATCTTCGGATGACGAGCGACAACATGCTGAATCATCGAAAGGAAAGCGCTCGTATCCAGTTTGGAACTCGCAGCAACCTCCGGACCCGTAAACCCAAGCCCTTTCTGCAGGTCCTCCTCGTTACCGACCAGCACATCGACGTTATCGGCAATCGCCCCAAGCACCTTGTGAGCGCGCTCCATTCCGCCCACCGTCTTCCACAGCTTCTCCCGGTAATTCAGGTCGAATGAGCAGATCACTCCAGCAGCTCTGGCTGCCTTCATCGCTTCAATCACCAGCTCCGCCGTAGTTTCAGAGAGCGAAGCAAAGATGCCGCCGCTGTGAAACCAACGCACCCCTTCAGCGAAGATCGCCCTCCAGTCGAAGTCACCTGGCTTCAGCAACGCCGCAGCTTCATTGCTCCGGTTGTAGAACACAACCGGGGCCCGCACTCCCAGACCCTGATCGCTGTATACCGTCGCAATGTTCGGTCCCCGCGTTCCGTCGTGCTCAAATCGCTTGTAGAAAGGACGCACTCCCATTCCGCGCACCCTCTCGGCGATCAAATCACCAATAGGATACGAGACCATTGCCGTCGCTATGCCGGTGCGCTGACCGAAGGCGTCGGCTAGATTCCCTGCGACATTGAACTCGCCGCCACTGACATGAACTGCGAACTGAGTAGCCTTACGAAACGGGATGATACCCGGATCGAGACGATGTACCATCGCACCGAGAGAAAGCAGATCGAGCGATCCCTGGTCAGGAATTTTGAAGCCAAGACTCACGATGTTAATCCTCCTTGATTCTCGATGCCGGGCAACGAGTTTGCTCACAGTAATACGGTTACGCCTTAATGGAACGAGCTACATTGATTTCCCAAGAAATACCGGCTTGATATGTCGTTCGAATAAATTCGTGGTCACATTCCGTGCCACGATCTCTTCGTGCGCTTCCAATGCCTTTAGATAGCGATCGCCCATCTTTGCAGCAACCTTAAAGCCCACGTGTAGTAATTGGCGGAAGCTGGGATTATAGGCTTGGTTGTTCTGCTCGTGCCGCAGAGCCGAGGTATATTGGGCGCTGGTCCAGCCATTCACCTCGTCCGGCTTCGGCAACTTAGTCGGGTCGATATCGATCACGGTGGCATAGGGTGCACATAGCTCCTCGCTATGCGCATAGGCTTCAGCATAAACTTCTTTCGCAATCTGGAGCCCCGAGCCGCCGGCCTCGGCAAGACCGATCAACTCTTCCAGCCACGTCGTTCCTGCGGTCTTTAAATGTACGCCGGCTTCGAACTTTTTCATCGCATCGTGAATCGCCTCATAAATCGAAAACTTGTCCGAACCGGAATGTACACTCAACTTCAAATTTTCGGGGAGCCCATATGTCTTGACCGCAAACGCTATCGTCGCTAGATCCTCATTGAACTCTTTGGTAAATTGCGCTACATCGCCCACATAATCGACGCCTTTGTTGAAGCGCCCGGTAAACTTAGGTGCGATCGTCTGAATCGGGATTTTCTCATCGGCAATCGCTGCCAGAATAATCAGCAGCTCCACCGGAGTTTGCGGCGAATCAGTCTCATCCATCGACACCTCAGCGACAAAACGCCCCGCGCCCTTGTTCTCGGCCAAAAAGCGATAGATCATCCTCGCATGCTGTACCGCAGACAAAAATTTATTCGCCACGCCCTCGACAAATGCCGCGTCGGTCTTGAATGGCTCCGAGATATGCGGAATCCTCACCGTGCCGATCAGCTCAGAGTGACGTCTTACAAATGAAGCAACCTCTGCCGCATTCGCGGGCTGTCCAATCAGATCTGCTACATCGAGCGTGAAAAAATTGCACGGCTCCAAAAATCTTCCAACCGTCTTCAAATTAATATGATCTGCATCCACGAAGTACGACTTGGTCCAGCCGAGTTCCTTCACTGCCAAATCAGCCGCGAGCCGCGTCTGACTTGGCTCCGAACCGATAATCATGTGCTCGCGATTGGATTTGTTCCAGACGGGTACCACCTCAACCCCGCTCTCGGCAGCGAGCATGCAAGCTGCAAGCTGTGCTTTGGCTTGATGAGAAAACCGGTCACCGACACCAACCGAGAATTTTGGCAGCTTTAATGCTTCATTCATTTGCAACATCCTTCACCAAGTTAATTGGTCTTACCAATTTTTCCAGACCCAGAATATCGGCTCTTGGGGGCGTAGGCAAATCAAAAATTATTTCTCAGCTTTTTTTAAACTTTTTCAGTTTTTTAAGATTTTTCGGCCTTTTGAAGCTTTCTCAGTTTTTTAAAAAAGTTTCTTGTTGTCGTAGCTTTTTGTCGTTAGAGCGTTTTCTGTCTTGTTTCAGTTCTTGAAGCGGCCTTGGTAGGCCCAGAGGCCGAGGCCGGGGTTGGAGATGAAGAAAATTTCCTCTCCGTCTACTGTATTCCAACCGTCTTTCAGGGTTTCCGGATTGTATTTTGCTGTCATCTGGGCCAGATCGCCGTATAGGTAGTGAGCGCCTTCTATTTCTTCGCGGGTTAGATGGCCGGGGCAGTAGCGGATGGTGAAGCGACCTTCGCTTGAGCCATGGATCAGGTGGGCGGCTGCGCTTAGATTTCCGGCCAGCTGAGGGTCTTCTTTTACGGCTTCGAGGGTTTTCGGGGTTCCACAGTAGCCGTATTTGCGGATCAACTTGTCGATTGCGGCGTCTTCTCCGAACTCGTGGACTCCAGGGGCGAGAACGACGAGTTCGGCGTTGTCGGCAAGGGCCATGCGGGTGCGGTAGACGCTTTTGTTGCCGAGCCATGTGCTTTTGAACTCGTGGGGATCAAGGAAGACGACTGCTTTCCTGATCTCGCGATCCATCATCTTGAAGTTCACTTTGAGGCTCAGGGCTGCGGCTAGTTCGAAGCACTCAGTGTCATCGCCGATGAAGAGGCCGCGAATGACGAGCTTGCCGGCGTCATTTTTGCCGACGACGGTTTGCACGTACACGATCGGCAGATCCTTGGCGAAGTGGTCGCTTGCGTAGTTCAGGACGCGGCGCACGGGGGTATCGGCGCGGCCCATCATGCGCTCCATTCCGTAAACGGCGCCGAGGAAGTGGCTGCGATGGATGCCGATGGAGCCACCGGTGCCGACGAAGATGTTCTTGTTGTAGTTCGCCATGCCAATCACTTCATGGGGAACGACTTGCCCGATGGAGAGAATGAGATCATGGCCGCCATCGCGGAGGAGCTTATTGACTTGAGCGGGCCAGGTGTAGTCGAGTTTGCCTTCGCTGACTTCGTAGATGAAGGTGCCGGGGACTTCACCGAGGGTGACTACGTCGTTGCGCCAGTCGTGGACGCGGAAGAGAGAGCGCGGGGTGTCTCCGTACATATCCGCTATCTCTTTGTCTGTCAGTGGTTTGTGGGTTCCGAGCGCGGGGAGGATGTCCGTGAGCTTTTCACCGTAGTATTTCCAGGCAAGTTCGGTGATGGGGCCGGACTGGGAGTGGGCGCGGGTGAAATCGGGGGGAACGGCGAGGACTCTTTTGCGGGCGCCTAGTTTGTCGAGGGCAAGAAACAGATTCGACTGGAGTTCTGCTGGGGACATCTCGGCGGTTGGGCTGCCGGCGGCGAAGTAGAGGCTCATGTTGTCTTGATCTTACTCTTTGGGAATTATGGAAATTTGCGCGAAATATTTCTTTTGGGTTGGACGGGCCGGATCTGTATGGTTCGATTGAGCTTTTTGAAGGGGGGTCCGGAAAAGTGTGGTGATTTTGGATGGTAAATCTGTGGTGAAAACGTGGTGATCGGGTACATTTTCGTGGTGCTTAGCGACAGCATTTCAGGTGCTGAAAATTTTTCACTTTTTTGAAATTTATTTTGGCCGGACCAGTACATTCAGGTTTGCGGTTAAGATCAGCGTCATTTTCGCTCCGGACTTTCACATCTGCAACTTCGCGTTTTTAGCGATTCCTCATCTCCGCCGAGTTCAAACTTTCGGTCCTTAAATAATCTGAAAAATCGATTCGACTCTCTAGGAAACGAAACTTAGCCGGGGGTAAAATCTCTGCCTATTCTGAATTCAGAGAAGCGAAGCTCCCCCTCGTTGCTTCCATCGATCATGCCCGGTTCACGGGCACTCGAGGCGGCCGCATCTTTTCCTCTGAATCTCTTGAGGTGAGGGTATGAAGACGCAGATACCTCTTCTTCTCCTTGGAGTCGGTGCTTTCTTTCTAACGGGGTGCGGGACAGGGAACATATCGCCTCCTACCCCTCCCCCTACTCCGCCCACTCCGCCGGTTACGCCGATGGTGACGATCGCGTCTCCGACAAGCGGCGCGGACCTGACGGCAACGCCGGTGACTCTGCAGGTCAATTTCGCGAATGGCGCCGATCCCACGCAGCTGATCGCTTCCTTGAACGGGAGAGACATCTCGACGCAGTTCGGACCTGCGGTGAACGGAGCGAGGAGTGCGAAGGTCGACTGGCCGGATGTCAACATTGGGAGAAACACTTTTTTGGCGATGGACGCTGCGGCGCAGGCGACTACGAGCTTCCGCGTTGATGTTGCCCTGGCACAGAACAGCGTGGGGCGTCTTATCCCAATCCAAACCAGGGTTGTGACTGGCGATGGGACTCACCCGGGTGACTACTCGGTGGTCGTGGGATCGAATTCGTACCAGGCTCCCGATCCGGGCGACGGAGCAGTGGGGTTCCAGGTTGTCCAGCTTGATCGTGCCACGTTGAATCTGGTCTCGAATGTCTCGTATCCGACTTCGACCACGGATCAGGTGAATACGATGATCTCGGCACTGACGCCAAACCAGTTCAACGTTAATTACGAAAACTGCGGGGTTCTGGGGTGCATTCTTGTTATTCAGAGCCTGAACGAAATCGGCCAGACTCCGTGTGGGACGGGAACTTACAACTCCTCATGCGCAACCAGCTCGTACGCTTCTCTGTTTGCGAATCTTGGCGGCAGCGGCGATATCTCCGCCGCGAATGGCACACAAAATTTTGCGAGCTATTCCCTGCTGACAAACATCAGCCAGGGAGGAGTGAACGATTTCTCGCTGCCGGCAGGTTCAGGGTACGAACGGCTAGCGTGCACCTCCAATAACATAACGACACCCAACTGTGGAACGCTGCCCGTCCCGGGCTTCGATTCCACCGGCACGGCACAGACTTCGGGTGTGCTCATCCTGGACAATCACGATGCGTACACCTTCGCTTACAACGCGCGTCCGGTCACGTTCTCCACCGGGGTTGGCGGATCTTCGACGCAAAATACGATTACCGTCAACGGCGTGCAATATGCCTCCAGCTCCATATCGCCGGGTCAGGGAGCGTTCCAGCTCGTGGTGTTGAATCGCACGACGCTCGCGCTCATCACGAATCAGACGTTTACGTTCGATCAGCTCGGGATCATGCTGGATAATATCGAATCGCTGGACAACTACAACGAGCTTTTTTTTGTAGCCAGCATTGGAAGCATGTTTCACAGTACGTCGCAGGACATCGCGTGGTATCTGCTGGGAGAGGCCATTCAGCAGATCGGCGGCACGTATGAAACCTTTGTCCAGGTTAACGACAGCACCGGCCTCGACGATTACTCGCTGGTGGGCGCTGCCTCCAACCCGAACAGCGGCCTGATGCCGTTCTATGGCGCGGAGGCCAGCTCGGTGATCTCGATTCCTACGCTTGGTGCGCGGACTCGGTCGAATATACAAGGCATTCTCAGCGTCGATCACCAAGGATACTTCAGCCCCGCGCTCTCGAGCCTGAACTCTACATTCGGAGAAAATAACCTTGCCCTGGTTACGGCGGCATCGCTACAGCTTCCGAAGCCATTTCCCTTTCCTGAGACGGGTAACGCCGGGCAGTCCGACGCGTACGTCTGGATAAGCCAGGCACTCTGCTGCGACGACATTCGCGGCCAATACACCAATCTGAATGCGTCAGCCACACTCTGGTTGTCAGAGCTTCAGGGTCTCCATTTCCCTGCCGATCAGTCGTTCAGCATGAATGATTTCTACACGATGAAGGACCAACTGCTGACCGAATTTCAGTACGTCGCCCTGGTGCGGCTGTTCGAAACGAATATCGCCGATATGTATCAGAACCAGCAGAGCAATGTATCGCTGCTGCTCTCGCAGGCCTACAACACCATACAGAACGCTCTGCATCCTCCGCCCACGATGACGATCAGGAAGCCGAGTCCGCTTCAGATCGCGGAGGGTGCGCTGCCGATCGGGGAAGACCTTCTCTCAGTCGCCGGGCCTCCTGGAGCGGTTGCAAAGGCTGGGGTCGACACCACACTCTTTACCATCCGGCTATGCCTGGAAGAAGCCAACGATGGACATGGAGCGCCGCTTGCCCCGCCAACTCGCGTTCAGGTGGCGGAGATCACAGATGCCGATCTGGCCGGCGATGCCGCGAACACCTTTGCGGCAAGCCTGGTGACACTTGGCAATGGATTCGACCGCATTCTTACTGACTGGGGCCGCCTGCAGGCTGTCGGCGAGCCTCTCGCATCGGGCCAGATCACGTGGACTCCAGATGCCGCGGGATTCGCTCTTCAGGGCTTCGACATCTCGGCGCGGCGAGAGTACTTCGAGAAATTTTTCGCCGCACTCTACGGAATCGAGCACGTGGAGAAGGCGTCCGTGGGAAATCTTCCCGATCAGATCAACTCTTCATGCACAGGAAAGAGCTACCTGCCGGTTACCGAGTCGACCGCTGCGTTTGCGGTTGCGCCTACATTGCAGCAGCCGACGACCGACAACGATCAGCAGATCTACGACGGTTATCTCCTGCTTGGAAATCAGAAGTGTTCGAATGCACCCTCCGCGTTGCCAAGCACCTTCGATTTGTTCGGCAATATCGATCCCAACCAACCGAACAATCTGGGGGAGTACCGCCCCTACTTCTTTACTCGCGGTCCGGTGCCCATCATCAAAGTGAACGGAACTGCCGACTCGCAGAGCGCTGCGCCGTTGGTGAATGCGCATAGACACTGAGAGTCGCTGGCTAGAGCTTGTAGGCTTTGCGGACGAGCTTGACGGTGAGGTCGAGGACGACTTCGAAGGCTTCGTCTTCGTCGAGGCGATGCTCGGCGACGAGGCGGCCGAGGAAGGCACAGTCGACGCGGCGGGCTACGTCGTGCCGGGCGGGGATGGAGAGGAAGGCGCGAGTGTCGTCGTTGAAGCCGACGGTGTTGTAGAAGCCGGCGGTTTCTGTTGTTTGCTCGCGGAAGCGCTTCATGCCTTCGGGCGAATCGTGGAACCACCAGGGCGGACCTAATTTGAGGGCGGGGTAGTGGCCGGCGAGCGGGGCGAGTTCGCGGGAGTAGCTGGTCTCGTCGAGAGTGAAGAGGATGAAGGTGAGGCGCGGATCGTTGCCGTATTTGTTGAGCAAGGGGCGGAGGTTGCGGGTGTACTCGGTGGGCGAGGGCATATCGGCGCCTTTGTCGCGGCCGAATTTTTCGTAGACGAGATGGTTGTGATTGCGGACGGAGCCGGGGTGGAGCTGCATGGTGAGGCCGTCTTCGATGGACATGCCGGCCATCTCGGTGAGCATCTGGGCCTGGAAGGTCTGCTGCTCCTGGGGATCGGAGCGGCCGGAGAGGATGCGGCCGTAGAGGGATTCGGCGGTGGCGCAGTCGAGGTCGGCGGTGGCGGCGGTGAGGTGGCCGTGATCGGTGGAGGTGCAGCCCATGGATTTGAAAAAGGCGCGGCGATTGCGCAGGGCGTTGAGATAGCCCTTCCAGGTGCCGGTGTCTTCGCCGGTGATCTGGCCGAGCTTTTCGATGTTCGAGAGGAAGCCGGCGTATTCGGCATCGATGACGGAGTCGGGGCGGAAGGCAGGAATGACGCGGCCCTTCCAGCCGGAGTCGCGGATAGCTTTGTGGTACTCGAGGGTGTCGAGCGGGGTGTCGGTGGTGGAGAGGACCTCGATGTTGAACTGATCGAAGAGGGCGCGGGGACGGAACTCGGGGGTATCGATTTTTTCGGCGATGATGTCGTAGTACTCGTCGGCGTTATCGGGGCCGAGACGTTTCTTGAGGCCGAACTGGTTCTCGATGGTGTAGTCGAGCCAGAGGCGTGTGGGCGTGCCGCGGAAGAGATAGTAGTTGTTAGCGAAGATGCGCCAGACCTCGCGTGGGTCGGCTTGCTGTTTGACGTTGACCTGGGGGATGCCGAGGGATTCGAGCGAGACGCCCTGGGAGTAGAGCATGCGGAAGATGTAATGGTCGGGCTGGATGAGCAGGGCGGTGGGATTGGGGAAGGGCTCGTTGAAGGCGAACCAGCGTGGGTCGGTGTGTCCGTGGGGCGAGATGATGGGCAGGTCTTTGACTGTTTCGTAGAGTCTTGCGGCTACGGAGCGTGCTTCTCCATCAGCAGGAAACAATCTGTTCGCATCCAGAATCTTCATCCATTCCCTCTCAAACGCTCGGTTGCGGGGCGAAACGCCAGCATAGGAAGGGTACCAAAGATTTAGAGCGTACCTCGAACAAATGTTGGGAAGCAGGCGCGAGTTTGCCATGGGTTGGGATAAAAAGAAGGGCCGGAGGAAAGAAACCCTCCGGCCCGTGCGTGTGTTCGAGTTAAGTTTTGGTTAGGGAATGTAGTAGCGCATGCTGGTATAGACCATGTTGTTCGTGGCCTTGGGAGAGCCGCCGACGCCGGCCCAGGCTTCGCGGGTGAGATAGCTGTAGACGCCCTGATATTGGAGGCGGCCGTATTTCGGATTGGTGTAGACGCGGTAGGTGAAGCCGAAGGTGCCTTCGATGACGGCGCGAGTGACGCCGGCACAGTTTGCCGGTACGCCCGGGTTGTAGGGTGCCGCCCCTGCGAATCCGTTGCCGGTCGAGGTTGGTAGAGTTTCGATGCCGCAGCCGGTGTTGACCGCGGTGATGGGAGCGTAGCCGATCAGCTTGCCCGCAGAGGAGCCGAGGGTGCTGAGGTAGACGGTGCGCTGGGCGTATTCGGAGCCAGCGTAGCCGAAGACGTCGAGCTTCGGGGTGGGATGGGTCTCGATGGAGAGCAGGCCCTGATAGCCCTTGATGGGGGCGAGGGTGCCGTCGGGATGGACGGTGACGTCGGGCAGAGAGGAGGTGCCGTAGCGGCCTACACCCGTACCGCCGAGGCCGTGAACGCCGAAATCGACATACCTGGTGATGGGGACCCGCAGGTTGGCGAAGACGCCTCCGCCGGCTTTGGTGTTGTTCTGGCCACCGGCTGCTGAGGGAGTTGCGAGGGTTTCGTTGGGGTAGAAGCGGTCGCGGAACCAGCGGGCGAGACCGCCGACTTCAAAGTGACCGTACTTCGCGTCGTAGGTTCCCTTGACGACGAGGTCGGGGGCGACGTTGTTGGCGTAGTTGGTGGTGGGGTTGAGAAGGCCGCCCGATGCGCCGGCGTTGCCGATGAAGAAGTTGGCGTTGGCATTGGATGCGGATTCTAGAATCTGGGCCTGCTCGAGCGAGAATGCGCCGGTGAAGCCGCCGAAGGACTGCTGGAAACGGATGGATGGCTGACGCTCCCAACTGAAGCCGACGTGGTAGTTGGAGTCTACGGTCATGGGCAGATTCTCGGTGCGATTTTCTACACCCTTTTTGGTTTCGGTGACGAGGGACCACATCTGGCCGCCGGTGACTTTGAAGCCGCTCTTGGTGGCGGCCTGGCCCCAGATCTGGCGTTGACGGAGAGTGTAGCTGTTGCTCTGGTTGTCGTTGCTGGTGACGCCGGCGGAGAGGAAGTCGGCTTCGACGTATCCGGAGAGTTTGAATGGGCCGGTGTTGCCTTCGAAGAGGCCGCCGACGCGACTCTGACGGGCAGAGAAGTTCAGTTCGCTGGTGTGGGCCTGAGCGGCGCCAGGATAGGGGGTGGAGTTGAATGGGGTGTTGACGTCGGAGTTGAGGGAACGGGAGCGGTAGACGGTTTCAAAGGCGAAGAAGGCAACCGGGGTGATGGTGATGCCCTTGTAGCGAAGGGCTACGGGCGACTCAATCGCGTCGGTAATGGATTTCTTGGTGTCGCTGATGGTCTGGGCGAGGCCGACATTGGTGGTCTTGAGATCGGTGACGGTGGAGTTCAGCGTGGAGACGGCTTCGGTGTTGGCCGAGAGACTGGTGCTGAGGGTGTCGGCTTTGGCGGATGCGCTGGCGGCGGCGGCTTCGGCTCCCTGAGCGGATTGCTGGGCAGCGGCGAGCCTGGCGTCCTTGTCGGCGTTATCGCGTTTGAGGGCGTCGATCTGGGCCTGCTGGCTCTGCATCTGCTCGCGCAGCTCGCGGATTTCGCGCTCAACCGGACTTTCGGCGGCCGCCTTCCTTGCAACAGGCTTTTTGGCTGCCGGCTTCTTTGTGGTGCTCGTCTGTGCCTGCAGCGATAGTGAACCGACGACCAGTATCGCTGCCATAGCCGCTTGTAGTTGCTTCGTCATGGATCCTCACAAGATTTTTGGAAAGGCATAAGGCCAGCGAGAAAAACCAGCCGGGCCGCGAGGCCTGTCCGCTCTTCTCCCTTTTGCTCTTTCGGTTATGGTCACAAACAATTGTGAATACAGGAATAATTCGTTCTGCATTCACGAACATTTGATGCAGATAAAGGACGAAGAGAACCGCCGCCGACTCCTGATTTCTGAAGGCGTACTTTCTGAACACCGGAGTATGGACGCGGGTGCGAGTTAGCCACAGCAACAGAAAGGCATGAGGCGCAGGCTTGTGGATCGATTGGAGCCTGTCATGTTGAACATCCGTGTACCCATGTCCGAAGCTACAGAAGGCGGAAGCCCGTCCGCTGCACATTTCAAGTCGAAGTCGTATACCGTAATTCCATGCACTCCTATCGCATCGGCTCTCTCCTGCTGGTCCTGACCACGCTTGCCTCAGCGCAGTCCTCTTTGAAGCTGATTCCCATTCCACGTGAGGTGCATGCGGGACCGGACCGGGCGCTGCCGCATGGAGTTCGTATCGAGTGCGCGGCGCCATGCGGCACAGAAGACAAGTTTGCGGCGGACGATCTGAAGGCGGCATTGCTGGCGCGCAATATTCCTGTCACCGAAGTGGACGGATTCCCGGTGGAATTGATGCGGTTGTCCGCGCGGCCTGACGAGAAATTTACCGAAGAGATGAAGGCCGAGGGGTATGCCATCCTTACGGCTTCAAGTGGTCTGACGGTGGTTGGCGATACCGCGACCGGGGTGTTCTATGGAGCGCAGACGGTCAAGCAGTTGATTGAAGGCGACGGCAAGCGGGCGGTTTTGCATGGAGCAAACATTCGCGACTGGCCGGCGATGAAGTACCGCGGTCTCGACGACGATTTGTCGCGCGGGCCGATGACGACGCTGGAGTTCGAGAAGAAGATGATTCGGACGATCGCGGCCTACAAGGTGAATCTTTACTCGCCCTACTTCGAGCACACGCAGCAGTATGCGTCGAACCCGCTGATGGCGCCGCCGGGAAGCGTTACCGCGGAGGAGGCTATTGAGCTGGTCGCGTATGCGAAGCTCTACCACATCACGATCATTCCGGAGCAGGAGGCGTTCGGGCATCTGCACAACAGCATGACGTGGGAGGAGTATCAGCCGCTGGTGGAGACGCCGCATGGTGCGGTGCTGGCTCCGGGACAGTCGGGATCGATTGCGCTGATCAAGCAGATGTTCACGGAGCTGGCGACGCTCTATCCGGGGCCGTTTCTGCATATCGGCGCGGACGAGACAGTGGACCTTGGGCTGGGACAGACGAAGGCGGACGTAGATTCGCGCGGGCTTGCGGCGGTTTATCTGGATTTTCTACAGCGCATTGTTACGGCGCTGAAGCCGCTGAACCGCAAGATTCTTTTCTGGGGCGACATTGCGCAGGATGCACCCGACCTGCTGAAGGGGCTGCCGCAGTCGTTCAAGGACTCGACGATCGCGATTGCCTGGATTTATAACCCCGAGGCTCGCGGGTACGACCGTTTCCTGACTCCGTTTACAAAGGCGGGGTTTGAGACGTGGGTTGCGCCGAGCGTGAATAACTTCCGCAAGGTCTATCCCAACAACAATCTTGCGATGGCGAATATTCAGCGCTTTACCGCCGACGGACAGAGGCTCGGATCGACCGGCCAGTTGAACACGATCTGGAATGACGATGGCGAGGGACTGTTCAATCAGGACTGGTATGGAATTCTCTTTGGGGCTGCTGCGGCCTGGCAGAAGGGTGAGTCGTCGATTCCGGCGTTTGAGGATTCGTATGCCCAGGTGTTTCATGGCGACGCTACCGGCGACCTGAATGAAGCGCAGAAAGAGATGATGCTGGCGCATTCGGTATTGCGAGATCAGGCGAAGGAGGGGGACGGGACGAACAACATCTTCTGGCTGGATCCGATGTCAAAGGATGGATTGCGGATTGGGGCGCAGGTGCGTCCTTATGTTCATGAGCTTCGGTTGCATGCTGAACGGGCGCTGACGTTGATTGCTCAGGCGAGAGCGGCTGCGCCTGGGACGCCGCCGATCTCGACGAATCCCCCGGCCTACAAGCCTGCGGAGTCCTATCCTTCCGCGCCGACGACGCTACGGGAGACGGCGGCCATCGATGCGCTTGAGCTGGGAGCTCGGCGGATGGACTTTATCGGATTGAAGTTTCAACTTGCGGACGAGATTGCGGAAGGCTACCAGCGCGCCTATGCCATGCAGAACACGAAAGACCGGAAGCAGCGCATGGAGGTGAGCCGCGAGCTTTCGGACATCAATGGCGTCAATGGACGGATTCGGGATTACATCGATACCTATTCGCTGCTGCGCGATTTGTTCGAGCAGGCGTGGTACGGGTCGAATCGCCCGAATAACTTACGGCCTGTACTGGAACATTACGACTATGCGATCGGAGTCTGGGAGGCGAGGAGCGACAGACTGCGCAGTGCGCAACGGCAGTGGTCGGATACGCATACCTTGCCGACGGCGGCTGAGTTGGGTTTGCCATTGCCGCCCTCAGCTTCGCCGCAGTGACGGTGGGAACGGCGGGTGGAAATCCGCGCGGTGGAAGATCCGGGCACCAAAGAATCTGGCGCTAACTATCTGGCGGCTAAAGAATCTGGGAATCTAAGGAACGATGTCTTCGACGCATTCAACCGGGCTTTCTCTTGGAATTGACTTCGGCACGACGAATAGTTCGATCGGCCTTGCGCGCGCGGACGGCGGAGTTGAACTGGTTTCGTTTCCGACGGCGACAGCGGGGACGGAGTCGTTTCGTTCTGTACTTTATCTTGAACAGCGGAGAGAGGCGGGGCGGTCTCAAATTAAAAGCTTCACCGGTCCGGCGGGAATTGAGCAGTATCTTCGCGCTGAGCACAAGGGACGGCTGATCCAGTCGCTGAAGTCGTATCTTACGAGCCGCACGCTTACGGGTACGGAGGTGTTTGGGCGCCGCTACACGGTTGAGGATCTGATCTCGCGTATTCTTGCCGATCTCAGGCTGAGCGCGGAGCGGCAGTTTGGTCAGCCTATCCGCGACGCTGTTGTGGGGCGGCCTGTGCGTTTTGTGGGGGCAGAGAGTGTCGAAGACGATGACTTCGCCGTCGAGCGTTTGCGGAGGGCGTTTGTGCAGGCTGGATTTGACTCGGTTACGTTTGAGATGGAGCCGATTGCCGCGGCGTATGCATATGAGTCGACGCTGGACCGCGACGAGCTGATCTTGATCGGTGATTTCGGCGGCGGCACAAGCGATTTTTCCCTGCTGCATGCCGGGCCAGGGATTCGGGAGCGTGGCCGCACTGCAAACGATCTTCTGGGCAACAGTGGATTGGGTCTTGCAGGCGACAGCTTCGATGCGCGCATTGTGCGTAAGCTGGTTTCTCCCGCGCTGGGTTCGGACAGCCTGGAACGCTCGTATGCGCAGGCTGCGGATCGGCCGGCAAGTATCATCCCGGCAGTACCGGCGTGGATCTATGCGAATCTGGAGCGCTGGCACTACCTGTCGTTTTTGAAGACGCGCAATGTTGCAGAGATACTGCGAAGGGCCCGAGCCCGAGCGCGGGAGCCGGAAAAGGTGGAAGCTCTGGTGAATCTGATTGAGGAGGATCTTGGGTATCAGCTCCACCAGGCGGTGCAGCGGCTGAAGATCGACCTGTCGCATGGCGAGTCTGCTGAGTTCCGGTTTCGCGATGGCAGCATGGACATTGTTGCGACGGTAAGCCGGACTGATTTTGAAAGTTGGATTCGTGACGATCTGCGTTCGATCGAGCGATGTGTCGACGGATTGCTGGCGGTAAGCAATGTCAGCGAGGCGGAGGTCGATCGCGTCTTCCTGACGGGAGGAACGAGTTTTGTGCCTGCGGTGCGACGCATCTTCGAGGAGCGGTTCACGGCGGAACGGGTACGCACGGGCAACGAGTTTACTTCAGTCGCTCGTGGTCTGGCGCTGCGAGCGGCGGAGAGAGATGGGAATGGACGCGGACGATGAAAATATTCGTTTGCGCTACTTCCCTGCTTCGCGTGCGCGCCAGAGTGCGCCCTCGAGGGGGTCGATGGCTCCCTCTCTCAGCGTTACGGCCGGTGATGACTTCTTCAAGGCTGCGATGAGGGCGGAACGCACAGGACCGATGTGTTCCAACACGCTGCCGGTATAGGCTGCTTCGATCTTTCGCTTGCTTCCGGATTCCTTCATCTTCAATGCGACGAGTGCTGTCTGTTCGGCGAGTTCGATACCGGCGCGTTCGAGGACTGCTGCTGCGAGCTCGTCGCCACCCTCTGCAGATTTCGCGACCAGGGGGGCGAGTGCGGGAAGATCCGGGGCGGGGCGTGCGTTGGCGATCTCGACAATTTCGCCGAGAGATTTTGCGCCCCAGAGATCGCCGATCGCTGTGAGAAGGATGGTTGGGACGTTGCGATCTTTGGCCCAGAAACCGGCGCGCAGAGCTTCCTGCCCGATCCAGAAACCGGAGCCCTCATCACCAAGTGCAGGACCCCAGCCTCCGGCGTGATACATGGTTCCGTCGGCGGCACGACCTAATACGTTCGAGCCGGTGCCGGCGATGATGAGAATTCCCGGGCCATCGTGGAAGGCTGCGTCGAGGGCGATCTCGTCGTCTCCGGCGAGGAGAAGATCGCCGCCGACGGATTTTGCGAGCTCGCGGCCGATCCATTCGCGGACGGCTTCGATGCTGAGTCCGGCGAGGCCGACGCAAGTTCGATTGATGTCGCTGAGGTTGATGCCTGCTGCCGTTGAAATTTCGAACAGCATTGCGTGAAGGCGAGATGAGGCTTCGGGCTCGCCGACGCGCATGAGCTTGACGCTGCCGGTGTTGGCACGGGCGAGAATTCGGTTCTCGTCAGCGAGGAGACAGCGCGTCTTGGTGCCGCCAGCATCGATTGCGAGAAAGAGGCTCATCAGCCAACATGATATGTCAGGGAGGAGAGTAGGAATTTTTTTTCGATGCAGGTTTACTCTTGAAGACGGCCTTGTAGGATTGGCCTGCATGGGTGCTTGCAGTCGCTATACACTGGCTCGAATGCATGCTGCGGTGCTGCCAACGCGTCTTCATCCCGTCGATCTTGCGCTGATCGTCGTTTACCTTGTCGGCATCACGCTCTTTGGATTGAGTTTTCGGAACAAGAGCAAGGATGCCGGTACGCGGTCGTTGCGGAGTTATTTTCTTGCGGATCAGAAGATTCCCTGGTGGGCGATTGCGTTGTCGATCGTCTCGGCGGAGACGAGTACGCTGACGATCATCAGCGTGCCTGGCGTGGCGTTTGCCGGGGACTTTGGATTTCTGCAGATCGTGATTGGCTACATGCTGGGGCGGATTGTGGTGGCATTGATCTTTCTGCCGAAGTATTTTCAGGGCCAGATGCTGACGGCGTATCAACTGATCGATCGGCGCTTCGGCCATGCGTTGCATAAGGTGACGGCGGGGCTGTTTTTGTTGACGCGGGCGGCAGCGGAAGGTGTGCGTGTGTTCGCAGTGAGTATTGTGGTCGGGATCGCGATTGGGACTGGGGATGTTTTGTCGATTGGGATTATTTCGGCATTGACGCTGCTCTATACGTTCGAAGGCGGGATGGCGGCGGTGATCTGGACCGATGTGGTGCAGATGGCTATCTATATAGGAGGCACGTTTGTGGCGATCTATACGCTGGGGACGCATGTTCCGGGAGGGTGGACGCAGATTCATGAGGTGGCTGCGGCTGCGGGGAAGTTCCGGCTGTTCCACTTCGCGCTTAACCTGACGGAGAGCTACACCTTCTGGGCAGGGGTGCTGGGCGGAACATTCTTGACGATGGCTTCGCATGGAACGGATCAGCTGATGGTGCAGCGGATGCTTGCAGCGCGAGATCTGAAGGAGTCGCGAATGGCGCTGCTATGGAGTGGCGGCGTAATCTTTTTACAGTTCACCTTGTTTCTTTTGATCGGGGCGGGGCTGTATGTTTTTTATGGGCTGCATCCGGCGGTGTTTGCTTCGGCGGACAGAATTTTTCCGACGTTTATTGTGCGCGAGATGCCGGTGGGAATTGCAGGATTGCTGGTGGCGGCTATTCTTGCGGCGGCGATGTCGAATCTGAGCGCGGCGCTCAATTCCCTTTCGTCGACGACGGTGGTGGACTTTTATATGCACTGGCGTCCGAAGGCTGATGACCGTGAGCGCATGATGATTTCGCGGTCGAGCACGGTGGTGTGGGCGCTGGTGTTGTTTGGAGTTGCTGTCTATAGCGTATTCGCGGGAGGAAAGGGTCACGTGGTGGAGGTTGGGTTGTCGATCGCTTCGGTTGCTTATGGCGCGCTGCTGGGAGTGTTTCTGTTGGGGACTTTGACCCGGTATGCGACGCAGGGAGGAGCCATTGTGGGGATGATTTGCGGGTTTGCACTGAATCTTCTGCTGTGGCTCGATCCGAATCCCATCACACTGGGTCCGGTCACGATTCCGCATGTTGCGTTCACCTGGTATGTGCTGATCGGTTCGATCGTGACGTTTGCGATCGGTTCGGCGGCGAGTTTGTTGTTGCCGAGGGGTCCTGCGAGAAGAGGACGCGGCGAGGCCATGGCTCGGGTGGCCTGCATTGGTCTCGCGCTGATCGTCCCGTTTCTGCTGGTCTCGCGCGGTGAGGCGGAAGGACCTGGTTCATCACATCAGGCTCAAGCTGCTTCGACGGAGCAATATAATTTCAGCGCCGTGACGACGCTTGTGGACCAGGCGATCGCGGCGAAGAAGCTGCCGGGCGCGGTGGCGCTGATCAACCACGATGGGAAGACGGTCTTCGAACAGGCGTATGGAGTCAGGAAGTATGCAGGGGAACCGGGATTGGATGGGAAGCCGAGCGCGGCGGAACCGATGACGGTAGATACGATCTTCGACATGGCTTCGCTGACGAAGTGCCTGGCGACAGCGACAGCGGTAATGCAACTGGTGGAGAAGGGGAAGATCGATGTGGATGCGCCGGTGGTGAAGTACCTGCCGGAGTTTGGGGTGAATGGGAAGGAGAAGGTGACGGTGCGGGAGCTGTTGACGCACTACTCGGGATTGCCGCCGGATGTAAATCTGAAGGACGCCTGGGGACTGGCGAAGCCGGATAAGGCGGAGGGGATTCGGCGGGCGATGGAGTCTAAGCTGGATAACGCGCCGGGAACGAAGTTCGTCTATTCGGATATCAACTTCATTACGCTGGGTGCGATCGTTGAGAAGGTGAGCGGGATGCCGCTGGATGTCTACGCATCGGAGCATATCTTCAAGCCGTTGAAGATGGCGCATACTCGATACCTCGCGATGAACAAGGCCTGCGGGCCGGCGGGGCCATGGGCGGAGACGCCGCCCGCTCCCGCTTACCCTTGCGTCCTTGATGGCTGGGGACGATGGGAGTGGAT